>NZ_DDQF01000005.1:266950-422171 GCF_002342555.1 Fibrobacter sp. UBA2449 | reverse complement strand
GCCGTCTACGCCCGCCCGCCACAACCCCGCGGGCTTTTTTTATGCCCGCATGTCGCCCGCATGCGCTACTAACCTTTCTAGACGAAGGGCAAAATTGGCTGACAGGCATTCTTGCGTACGTCGCTTGCATTATTTATTTTCTTCGTAATGACTAGCTTAAAACATATTCTTTTGCTTTTATTGTCTTTTTCTGCAATGTCCTTCGCCGTCCCCGTTTCTTATGGAATGGCGACTTCGGACACCGTTAAAGTGGTTGACTTGGGCGTCGAAAATCCTTATTCAGCTATAGTCGTCTCTCGTGGATGTCGTTCCGAGTATATCAAGCAGGATTCCTTGATAGACAAGAATCTCCCGCAAGATTCCCTCTTGTCCATGGTATACGGAAACGTCCCTAGCCCGGATAGTGCAGATATTTATCGCGGCTGGAGCGACAACTGTCAGAAATACGCATCAGAAAGATTTGAAAGTGGCTGGAAATCCATTGCCCTGGGGGTGGTCTCTGTTGCTGTAGGGGTGACCTTGACTTTCATTGTCGACTATGACCACCTGGGAACGGCTATAGCGGGGTGAACTTTTGGCATAGCAACGCTGCTAACTTTAGTTCCCGTTACTTTCTCGTTGGGTGCTTCAGATATTTCTGGCTCGTCAGCGCAAAAGGAGCAAGGCAAACGCTATAAGGAAAAGGCTGAACAGTACAAAGATCGGTACAAAATCAGCGTTGCGCCGGCGATAAACCTGCGCGAACCTGGTGGCGGCCTGCTTGTGCAACTCGGTTTTTAACCGCAGCAATCATGCCAGGCCCCTCAATAAACATCCCGAGTCCCTCAGTTGCTAGTATCCAATGACTAATGACCAATAACTGGCAACTAAAATTTCTATTCTTCACTACATGAAGCCGACAATTTCCTTTGTTCTCCAGCTATCGCCCGCCACAGCCTACAAGGATCTTGAAGCCGTTGCGCGTAATTTGCTCGACGGCCTTGACGTGTTGCTTACGTCTGGATTGGTGAAGTGTTCGGTCTACATGGATGGCCCGACGCTTCGCATGCTTCGCAAGGTGGCCAAACCGCTTGCATTTGGCAAGATAAAGAATGGTATCCGCGAAGGTCTTCTCGAATTCCTGGGCGGTGGCTTCTACGATCCGATGCTTCCGCTATTCCCAGAAGAAGTGCAACGATTGCAGTTGGAACAGCACTGCACGCTTCTCAGGAAGTTTTTCGACATGGAGCCGCAGGGATACTTCAATTCTTCGCTTGTCTGGGAAATGGATATGACGGCGGTGCTCGCGAAATCGGGTTTCGACTATGCACTGGTGAGCGAGGCTGCAATCCAGGATGCTCTCGGACGTTCGACTCCGACATCCGGTTGGTTCACTATTGAGGACAAGGGAGCGCTGATGCGCATCGTTCCTGTTTCCGGTGAGCTTTCGCGTGCCATCGAGAACGACGATCTCAACTGGCGTAAAATTGCGGAGCCTTACTGCCGAGAAGGAAAGTCGGCTGTCGTTCTTTTGGATTTGCCCCCGGAACCTAGCGAAATTGTCGCTTTCTTCGAGCGTCTTGTTGATTTTGTAGAAACAAACGACGTGCAGACGTGGCCTGTGGGCTATACGGTGAATCAGCTTGAACCTGAAGGTTCGCTCAGCTACCTCATGTCGGCGGGCCGCAAGCTCGGGCTTCCCGCCTCGGCGAAGACCTGTCGCGAGATGCTGATCCGCAGGCCCGAAGTCAACGTGCTGCAGAAGTTTTTCCTTTCGCTTTTCCGTCGGGGGCGTGATTCGCTTTCTGACGAAAAGTTCGAAGTCTTTTGCGACAGGCTTATTCCCGCGATGTCCCCGATTTTCTTCCGCGACTTGGCAAACGAGGAGGGGATGCGGTGCTTGAATGTCCGCAAATGGGGCTTCCGTTATCTTCTTACGGCTTCTTCGGCTCTAGACTCGATGATGTCTTTTTCGGGGCTCCGCGTGGAAGTATGCGATTTCTTGCTGCGCGGCGAAAAGCAGATTTGGATGGAAAATTCGAACATGTCTTCGCTGCTTGACTATCGCGCCGGTGGCGTCCTGCGCCTGCTGTGCCACAAGTCGTCGGCAGTGAACCTGCTGAATGCGTGGCGCGATGACGGCGAACCCTCCCTGGGCTTCCTTGACTGTCTCTTGCCGAACGTGGACATGACTCCGGTTCAGATTGGACTTGCGCTTTCCCTCCGCGAATACCTGCTCAAGGACCCCTACGACTACACGATTAGCCGCAGCGAGTTGGGTGCTGAAGTGCAGCTTCTCGAGGAACAGGGCTTTACGGTTGGCGGCAAGAAGGGCGTATTCCGTGTCGAGAAGGACTATGTGCTTGCTCCTGGTGCATCGAGTATTTCCGTAAAGTACACGCTGTCAAATTCCACGTACATGGATTCAAAGTGCTTTTTCGGTACCATTTTCGAACTCGGTTTGCTTGGAAAATCCGGCGGAAGGATCGTCATCGATGGCTTTGACTTGAAGTGGGATGGCGAGAATCCGTTGGTCTATCCGGAAGCGAAGGAAATGAAGATTCAGGATTTCGCTCAGGGTTGCGTCGTGACGATGAAGTTCGATTCGCCCGCGTCTGTTTTTGTCGGCCCTGTATTCGGGGCCTCGTCGTCTGCGGCCCCCGAGGTATATCAGGGATTGCGGATTTATCCGTTCTGGCGGACGGCGCTTACCGTTATGGACGAAAAGAAGTTCGGCATTTCCGTGTCGGTATCGGGGAGGTAGACGGTGCGCTCTGACTTGATTGACATACAGGTCGAAGATTATGGAGAAGACGTGGAAATTACGCTGTCCGGTTCGTTGGGCGCTTTTCAGCTTCCGGCAGTCCGCGAGAAGATTGACATGCTTGCGGATGGCCCCGGTTGCTTTTTCTTCCTGAACCTTTCGCATGCGCATTTCAAGGTGAACGATTATCTTGACCTGTTCCTTGAACTTTTGAATAAGCTCCAGGCTCAGAACTCCAAGCTGGTCCTGATCTTCGACAGCGAAGAACTGGATGATTACTTTGCGAAGTATCGCAACATCTTCGAGATATTCCCGAGCAGGAGTGCCTACAAGGATTCGGGCATGTCGAAGCAGCTGCAGCAGATTGGAATCCATTATGCGGTCAAGACGGGAATCAAGTTGAGCCCGAGTGTCGCCATTGCGGGTGCTCTTTTAATTGTGGGCTGGGCGATTACGCTGTTCTTGATCGTAGCGGCGCAGGGTCGTGAGATTGCCGATAAGCAGGCGCAGATTATAGCGCTTCAGGCGCAGAAAGAACGCTATGTCCGCGAAATTGACAGGCTGGAATCTTCTATAGGTCCGCTCCGCAAGCTTGGCGTGGTGCAGGATACGACTATGCTCAGTTCCTTTGGCATTATCCAGGACTGGGTGACGTATCTGGAATACCTGGAGAACTCGCGCCGTGAAAAATAGTGTCCGGGTTTCTGGCCCGATGGTGCTTGTCCTGTTTGCCGTCGCGTTCGTGACGATTCTCGTGTTTACGAATTTTTGGCTCGTCCGGCGAAACCAGATGACAGAACTTGTCACCGAGGAAATGGAACTCCGTGGGGATTTGGAACAGCTTGAAACATGGGGTCGCTGGACCATCGAGTATGTAAAAATCGACAAGGCGCTCGCATACCTTTCGAAGGGACGCATTTCCCCGGAAACCCGCGCGGAACTCACGGAACTCATCTGGAAAAATGCGCATTCGTATTCGACGGATCCTCTGCTCATTCTGGCGGTCGTTGCACAAGAAAGCCACGGCAACCCGAACGCCCGCGGACGCATGCAGTCGGGGGCTTTTTCGGGGGCGCTTGGACTTATGCAGATCAAGCTGGAAACGGCACAGAAGATGGGGCGTCGTTTTGGTCTCAATATCGAGACGACCGAAGACCTGATGAAACCCGAAGTGAACGTGATTGTGGGAACCGCCTATCTCATTCGCCTTATCGCGAAGTACGGAAACTGGAAAGATGCGCTTGTTGCCTACAATATCGGGCATTCGGCAGTTGACAGGATGCAGGAACAGAACCGTCCGCTTCCCACGGGCTATTACGAGAACGTGATGGCGAAATACTGGAATCTTTCGCGCATCGATTTTCTTGCAGATGGCGGCAAGTAGAATCTCCTGACCAACGGAGGTAATTTGGCGACCGCTGACGGGCTTTCCTGTCATGTTTTTGCTAGATTTATATTATGTTCCGCATCGTGGCAGTCCTTTTGGTGGCGACCTTTGCCTTTTCGGGAGAGGTCCGCTATGACTGTATGCGCTTTGTGGAAAAGGGGCTTGCCAATGATCCCCAGCTTGCCGAAACCAGATTCGGTGTGCAGGCCAAGAAGGAAAAGCTTTCCTCGCTCACTTCCGAGGTAATCCTCCCGACATTCAATATCGCGATGATGGTGGGACCCGCACCAGGCTTGAAGGAAGCCGTGGACAACTGGGGCGATACTATCGATGTCTATGACTTTTCGAAGATGGGCCCGTTCTGGGGTGTTGAGGGCAAGTTTATTCAACCGCTGAACTTTGGACAGTATCGCTCTGGGAAAAAGGCTCTGGAGGCGGATGTCCAGCAAAAGCAGTACTCCATTGAAAGCCAGGTCAACAAGAAGGACGTCGAACTTCAGTCGTATTACTACAACTACCTCCTTGCAAAGGAAATGCAGCGGATTGCGGCCGATGCTCAGAAGCAGGTGGACAAGGCCTACGAACAGCTCGAGGAGGCGCTGGATGACGATGACCCGAACGTTTCGCAGATGGACCTTCTGAAATTGAAAGCGCAGCTCCATTCGGTGAAGGAGGGCGTTACGGATGCGGATCTGGGAATGAAACGCGTGCAGCTCGCGATAAGGTTCTCGCTGGGGCTTCCCGAAGGAGACGTCTTTGTTGCCGAAGATACATGCCTTGCGCCGCGTCCGGAACCGCTTCCGACGCTGGATGATGTGCAGAAATACACGGTGCTGTTCCATCCGGAACTCAAGCAGCTTGCCGCAGGGCTTTCGGCGCGAAGGCTGCAGATGGACTTGGCCGAGGCAAAGCTTGCTCCGGAGTTCTTTATCATGGGCAAGTTCGAATACGTGAAGAGCTGGGCGGGCAACCGCAAGGTCATGGTGAAGAACGCCTTTGCCGAAGATGCCGTCAACAAGCTTTCGGGGCTTATTGGGGTCGGTTTGCGCTACCGCCTGAACTTCTGGAAAGACTGGTCCAATTTCCGCGAGGCGCGCACGGAATACCGCGGATTGCAGATGAAGGAGCACTATGCGGCCGACGGCCTTGTCGCGAAGGCTGTGGAGCAGTATTACCAGGTGGTTGCAGCGAAGGACAAGCTTGATGCCATCAAGGAGAGCCTGCGGGCGTCGGAAGCAATCCTGAAAGGGGCCGCCATGCAGTATGATTTGGACAAGTCCAAGACGGGTGACCTTGTCTCTGCCTACACGCAGAATGTATCTTTGCAGAAGGATTATTACTTCGCCGTGTGCAAGTATAATATCGAGTTTGCGTCCCTGATATCCAAGATGGGGATGTCGCTTGCGGATTTCCATAAAGAATTCATGGAAAAATAGGAGATGTGTATGATTAGGAAGATGTTTGTGTTGCTCTCGCTCGCATCGGTTCTTGCTTTCGCTGCCGATGATCCCGTGGCTGCAATCAAGAAGAAGGACGCCGAACTCCAGACGCTCCTTAAAAAGTCAAGCAGGAACGCGAAGGAAATGGAACGCGTGAAGTCGTTGCTGAACGACTCGTTCGACTTTGCGCTCCTTGCTAAGAAGTCGCTTGCGAAGGGCGACTGGGATAAGCAGGATGCCGCCTCGCAGGAAAAGTTTGTCGCGGAGTTCCAGCGCATGGTACGCAACTCCAGCGCAAAGCGTCTTGAACTCTACCGTGCCGATTCCACCGTCTATGAACCTGCGAAGATGAAGGGAACGGACGAGGCCCGCGTGACGGCCCACCTCTGGAACAAGGGCAAGGAATCCGTGCTTGAGTACAAGATGAGCCTCGTGAACGGCAACTGGAAGGCTTGGGACCTGGTCATCGACGACCTTTCCACCGCCCGCAACTACAAGGAACAGTTCGGCCAGATCTTGAAGACCAAGAGCTTTGCCGAACTCATCGACATCATTAGCAAGAAGGCTGACGAAGCCGAAAAGTAATGGGCGGATTCTTCTTCTGGCTGCTGGTTGTCGTCTGCGTCATCGCGCTGGTTGTCCTGTTTTTCCCTCTTAGGTTCAGGGTTGACTTCGATGCGAACGAACGTGGCGGACGTGCCGAGTTTTTCTTTCTGGGAAAGCGGCTGTGGAGCGGCGAGAAGAAGCGAAAGCACAAGGATGCCGAAGAGACTTTCGATGACGACGCTTCGGATGATTCCGACGCCGCCGTGCCGGAGTATGTAGAGACGGCCCCTGTGCCGGTCGTCGAGAAGAAACCGACTCCGGTAGAATCGAAACCTGCCGAAGAAAAAACTTCTGGACCCGAGCCGTCAGAGGCAAAGCCCCTCAAGATAGAACCGGCTGAACCAGCCGTGCCAGGGCCTGTAGAAGCGGAGCCTAAACAACAAACCGAGGAAAAAATCAAGGCGAATCCAGCAGAACCTGAGGCCAGGGAATCCGGGAAGCCCGATGAAGAGCCTGCCGCGGAGAAAGAGGAAAAGCGCAAGCTTACGGACAAGGAGTTCTGGACGATTCTGCTTACGCCGGATCTGGACGGTCGTGCCTTCCGTTACCTCAAAAATATTATTGCGGAAAGCCTCCGACTACTCGACATCAAGTTCGTGGACTGCTATGTCGAAGGAATTCGCGGGGACTATACTTCGATGGGTTATGGAGCCGCCGCAAATGCGGTTGCGAAGGGTTTTCCTTACCTGGAAGCCTGGGATTTTCGGATGGACTGGGAACGTAACCGTGAACTGCGTGCGGCGGGGAAAATTTGCACTTCGACCAACTTCTGCCGCATTTTCTTTTGGCTGTTCCTTGTGGCCGTCTACGGCGGAATTCTCTTTGTTTCGTTCTGGCGCCGTCGCGCCCGTGTGCTTAAGACGGGGGAACTGCCGGAACTCGGATATATCCGCAACAAGATAGTCGCTTTTATGGTGGAGGATTGATGCCCGCTTTGACCTTGGACCGCCTGCTTGCTAGCATCGGCTTCGGAAGCCGCAAGGAGGCCCGTGCGCTTGTGCGTATGGGACTTGTCGAACTGGATGGCGAGGTGCTCGACGACCCGTTTATGGAGTTTGCCTCACGTCCCGAGAGTATCATGGTGAATGGCGAGGATGTCCCGACCGTAGAAAAGTTGTACGTGATGCTCCACAAGCCCGTGGATGTGGAATGCAGCCACAATCCGCGCGACCACCAGTCAGTATATTCTCTGTTGCCGGATAGGTTCTCTGCCATGGGAATCCAGACGGTGGGAAGGCTTGATGCGGATTCGGAAGGCCTTTTGCTCCTGAGCAACCAGGGCGACTTCATCCACCGCGTCGAGAGCCCCAAGAAGGGCTGTCTCAAGCGTTACCGCGTGGCGCTTGCTCGTGAATTTACGGATGCGCAGGAGAAGGAGCTCCTTGCGGGCGTGATGCTCAAGGACGAACGTAGACCCGTGCTTGCCCGTGAAATCGTTCGCGAGGAGGGCTCCGTGGTGATAGCCATTGGCGAGGGACTCTACCACCAGGTCCGCCGCATGTTCGCAGCCGTAGGGAACCACGTGGAGACGCTGGAACGCATCTCAATCGGCCCCCTGCAGCTGGATGCGACGCTCGGCAAGGGTGGGTGGCGCTTTTTAAGTGACGCCGAGATAGCCTCATTAATGTAAAAGTAAAGCCGGCGCTTGTGCGTCGGCTTTGCGTATAGTCTTGAGCGAGAATTAAATTTCGATCTTGGCCTCGGCTTCTTCGGGTTCGGTTGCCGATTCTCCAAGGATGCCTTCGAGCGAGTTAATCTTGTCCTTGATGTCGTTACTGAACTTGAACGTGGGGACCATGCGTTCTTCGATCTGGACGGTCTCGCCGGTGCGCGGGTTCCTTGCGGGGCGGGCCTTGCGCGGCTTGCACGCAAACGTGCCGAATCCGCGGATTTCGATGGTGTTGCCCTCGATAAGTTTCTCGCCGACAAGGTCAAGGAACTGTTCGATGACGGTCTTGATGTCGTTGCGCACAAATCCAGTGGACTTGGCGATTTCTTGAATTAGCGATTGTTTTGTAACGTTTGGCACGGTTCAGTGTGGGGTTAATAGATTTTTTACGTCATAAATATAAGTTTAACAAAGAGTTAGCGTATACCTTGGCTGAAAATTAAATAATTTTTTCGGGCTCTCGTTGCGGACAATGTGTGGATAATTGTTGCTAAAATGTTGAAAGATGTTGAAAATTTGGAAAAGGTCGAAAAGCCGTCGCGGACAACTTTCCGGTTGCGGAATCTGGAAGTGTTCCCGAACACGATACTCTCACCGATGGACGGGGTGACGGACGCGCCCTTCCGCAGGCTGTGCCGCGTGCTTTCGGGTGACCGCATGGGGCTCCTGGTGTCGGAGTTCGTGCCCACGGACGGCGATGCGGTGTTCAACCTGGAAGGCCACAAGCAGCTCAGGTTTTTCCCGGAGGAGAGGCCCTTCGGGGTGCAGATTTTCGGGCGTTTCCCCGACAAGATGGCGGATGCCGCACGGAAGATTGCGGTGGCGCTCAAGCCCGACTACATCGAGGTGAATGCGGGGTGTCCGGCGCCGAAGGTGGCGGGCAAGGGCAGCGGCTCGGGCCTGTTGCGTGACCTGCCCCGCCTGCAGGAGATATTGCACGACGTGCGTGCCGCGCTGGACGGCTGCGGGGTGGATATGCCCCTCACGCTCAAGTGCCGTATCGGCTGGGACTCTGAGAGCATCAACGTGCTGGAGACGCTCCGGATAGCCGAGGGCGAGGGCGTTGAAATGCTTACGGTGCACGGCCGCACCCGCCTGCAGGGCTATAACGGCCTCGCCGATTGGGACTGGATAGGGAAGGTCGCCGCTGCCGCAAGGATTCCTGTAATCGGGAACGGCGACGTGAACAGCGTGGAAGTCGCCCGCGAGCGAATTGAAAATTATGGCGTGTCCGGCGTGGCCATCGGGCGCGGCGCCATGCACAACCCGTGGATTTTCGGGCAGATTGCCGACGCCTGGGAAGGCAAGCCGAAGCGCGTGATAACCGCGGGCGAGGCGCTCGACGTGTTCAAGCTTTACTACGGTTTCAAGATTGAGGACGGCAGCACCGACAAGGGGGCCGAAGGCAGGCTCAAGCAGCTTGCGGCAAGGCTCTGCAAGGGTTTTTGCTTAGACGATGCAACTTCGGGTTCGGATGTCGCGATGCAGGTACGTCAGGCGCTCCTTTCGAGTAGTTGTTCTGCCGAACTCCTGGACCGTGCCGATTCGCTCAAGGAAGGCTTGGCGAAGGACTTGGTGTTTGACCCTGGCCGCCTCGTGAACCTGAACGGCGCCAAGGAAACTGAACTCAAGTTCGGCGACCAGTTCAAGGGCCGTTAGCCGCCTATATTATATTTACAAGGTGAGGTTTCTATGAATATTTCCCCTTTGTTCGCGGGTGCGCTTTCTGTACTCGCTGGTGTTGGAACTGCCCTTGCCGCCCAGAACGCGGTGATTGTCGATGACCTGCATCCGGGCGTCGTTATCGACAAGCAGAACATGATGGCGGCGGACCTTGCGATTTGGAACCCGCCCAGCCGCTACTACGACATGACGAACGCGCTCGTGGATGGCGGCTACACGCTGTTCCGCTTCCCGAACGGGAGCCTTTCGAACGATTATCACTGGAACGGAATCGGCAGCTACGATAGCACCGGGCTCTGGACCGCGGATACTACGAAGTGGGCGCGCGGATTCTTGGGCGAGACGATTTACCGCGGCACCACGAAGGACAACTACGGCTTTGTTCGCAGGAGCCACCTTGCCGACGGCAAGAAGGAAACGATGTGGTGGGGCGAAATCCTCGACCCGGTGGACCCGCCCTGGATAGTGGTGGAATTTCCGGAGAAGATGAATCTCGATTCGTTGCAGATTGACTGGGGTGAACTGCGCCCGAAGGCGTTCGAGTTTGCGTACTGGACTACGGATTATGCCGAATATCCGGGCGTGCACCAGGCGCTTGAAAACAAGCTGAAGACGGAATCCGTGGTGCGCGTAAATTCTGAGACGACCAAGTACAAGTTCGCGCAGATCAGGACACGCTATGTGGCCATCCGCTTCAAGACTCCCGACCTGCCGAGCAAGGGCGTGCAGATTCGCGAGATGAAACTGTTCAGCGGCGAGAGCGACTTGCTCGAGGGCAACAACTACAAGTTCTACGCGATGTCTACGCGCAATGGCGACAAGGCCCGCACGGACTGGACCGACATCAAGTGGGATTTCGAAGCGTTTATGGAATACATCAAGACGCTCCCGAACGCGCAGGCCGTGATTTGCGTGAACGCGGGCACGGGAACTTCGAAGGAAGCTGCCGCCTGGGTGCGATATGCGAACAAAGTAAAAGGCTATAACATCAAGCAGTGGCAAATCGGTAACGAACTTGACGGTGAATGGGAAGAATCCGGCCCGATTTCGGCAAGGCATTATGCGGCACGTTACCTGGAATACGCCCGCGCGATGAAGGCCGTGGATTCTACGATTATCTTGCATGGTCCGCTGTTCAGCACGCACAAGATGCAGCAGAAGGGCGCAGGCCTGCTCGATGGCAAGTACTGGATGGAAGAATTCCTGCGCATTGTGGGCGAGGCCGAAAAGAAGGATGGCAAGCGCTACCTCGACGTGGTGGACCTGCATAATTACCCGTACTGGACGCCCAACGAGCCGAAGCCTGCCGAGATGCTCAAGGCGATGCTTGACGTGGGCCCGAACATGGATACGCTCGACGTGTGGATGAAGCGCCACCTCGAAGGTGAACGCCGCGTGTTCCTCTCGGAATTCAGCACGTGCGTGCAGGGATTCAGCCTGCTCATGGATTACCCGCAGGCGACCGCGGTGGCGAGCATCTTTGCCCAGCACGCGATGCGTTTCGGTAACCGCCTGCAGGTGCTCCCGTGGGATGCGTTCGGCAACCTGTTCAAGGGCCCGGACGATACCTGGGGTACCATCAGCATGACGGCGCTGTTGAAGGAAGGTTCCTGGAACTACTGGAAGTCGCTGGAACCGACCGCGGAATATTACGGGCTGTACATGACGTACAAGCAGTTCCTGGAAGACGGCTTTGCCGTGCTGCCCGTTTCGAGCACGAGCCCCGATGTGGAGGCGTATGCGATTGGCAAGGGCGATTCCGTGCGTGTGATGCTTGTGAACTTGTCCGAAGTCCCGCAGGTGGTGCAGATTGACCGCGCAAGCGTTGATGCTACCGGGAGTACCGAGGTGGGCAAGGGCGACCTGGTGCGTACCGAGGTGGATATCTTTGGCGTGGAACAGTTCAAGTGGGTCGGAACCCGGCAGGATGCCTTCCCGTACCCGAAAATGGGCCCGAGCGGGCGCCGCATAAACCCGAGCAAGTCGAAGGACATCACGATTCCCGCATTCGGGCTTGCCGTGGTGCGCATCAACCCGAAGGTTGTCGGGCTTGACGAGGCCACGAAGGCGGATGCCGCAATCCCGCAAATCATTTCCGCATCCCTCGAGAAGAAGGTGCTCCTTGCGGGCGATACGATAGACCTGTTCGTGACGGCGGTGCAGGAAAACGGCCAGCTTACGAACGGCTCCGTGAGCGTGGGCGACTGGGGCAAGCGCGGCATGATCGAGGTAGCCGCCGTTCCCGATGACGGCAAGTGGAATGCGTCCATCGAGAGCTTCCACGTGAAAATCCCGATTCCGCCCGAAATGTATTCCGCCCCGCGGGAACTCCGCGTTGTTGTACGAGGGCTCGGGGGCAAGGTGACTGCCCTCAACATCCCGTTCCGCGTGCGTGGCGCCTACCGCACGACGATGGCCATGCAGAACTTTGACAACGGGCTCGATGCGGTTGACTGGTACCCGGTCGCGAACGGCGACAACGCGACAACTATTGGCGCGAAGGTGTTCAACGGCGCTCCCCCGCATGGAGGCTTTATCCGCCATGACTTCCAGATTGAACAGCCGCCTGCACAGGGCTGGCCGAACTTCGCAGGCGCCTACTACGTGATTCCCGAAGAGGTCCACAACTCCGTGGGCATCGTGTTCGATTACGCGACGAACCACAACAATCCCGACGGCTACTTTGAAGTGCAGATTGCGAGCAGCCAGGTGGAAGACTACGACGAGTTCATGGTCCGCCTCAAGAACACCCGCGGTTCTTGGGTGCGCGACACGCTCATCTGGGAAAACATGAAACAAGAAGGCTGGGGCAAGACTATCCCGCAGCTCGACCCGAAAAAGATCAAGAACTTCGCCTTCCGCGCACGCCATAGCGGTATGGGCTACATCAGCCTTGACAACATCTACCTGCTCGGCGAAGACGGCGAGGAAATCCCGATGCCGCGCGGGCTGAGGAGACTGAGGTAAGGTATGGATAAAGAACCCGAAGTTTTCGATGTGAAGGATATGAACGGCGCTTCGCCCCTGCAAAAGGGGCTCGCTGTGTTTTTCGTCATTATGTCGCTTTTGTACACGGCATCGCCCATCGACTTGGTGCCCGATGCCATTCCCGTAGTGGGCTGGCTCGATGATGTCGGTTTCCTCGTGACCGCGACAATGAATGCCGTGCAGCAGTTCACGAAAGACCAGAATTCCGCCATGGTGAAAATCCTGAAATACGCCAAGTGGTTCATGGTCATCGCCGTCGTGATCGCTGCGCTGTTGCTCGGCGGCTTGATTGCCGCGATTGTGGCGCTGATTGTGAAGTAAGAAATCTTATACAAAAAGCGAGCGACAATAGTTGTCGTCCGCTCGTTTTGCTTTAAAGTGGTCTGCAGGGCTGGCGAACCTATTGTTTATCGCTTGTCCCTGTCGATCCAGGGCCGTTCCGTGTAGCCGGTGTAAATCTGGCGCGGACGGTTAATCTTGGAATTCGGGTCGTCGTGCATTTCCTTCCAGTGGGCGATCCAGCCGGGGAGTCGCCCGATAGCGAACATCACGGTGAGCATGTTCGTCGGGATGCCCATGGCGCGGTAGAGGATACCCGAGTAGAAGTCCACGTTCGGGTAGAGCTTGCGCGCGATGAAGTAGTCGTCCTTCAGGGCGGCTTCTTCGAGCTTGATGGCGATATCCAGGAGCGGGTCGTGCACGTGTTCGCGCTCGAATACCTGGTACATGAGTTTCTTGAGCACCTTGGCGCGTGGGTCGTAGCTCTTGTACACGCGGTGGCCGAATCCGGAAAGGCGGAACGGGTCCTTCTTGTCCTTGGCCTTGTCCATCACCTGCTCGATGGTCATGCCGCTCTGCTGGATGCGGAGCAGTGTCTCGAGCACGGCCTGGTTTGCACCGCCGTGGAGCGGGCCCCACAGGGCGCAGATGCCAGCACAGATACTCGCGTAGAGGTTCGCCTGCGAACTGCCCACCATGCGCACGGTCGAGGTGGAGCAGTTCTGCTCGTGGTCGGCATGCACAATCAGGAGCGTGTTGAGCGCGCGTTCCATGATCGGGTCCGGGTGGTAGGGGCGGGCCTTGCTGCTGAACATCATGTTGAGGAAGTTGCTGCAGTAGCTGCGTTCCGCTTCGGGGTACACGAACGGTTCGCCGATGCTTGCCTTGTAGGCGAAGGCGGCGATGGTGCGGATCTTGGAAATAAGGCCCGCGGTAGTGAGCTCGAAGGCGCTCGCGATGTTTTCGTCGTCGTAGAAGCGCGGGGTAAAGAGGCCCACGGCGTTCACGATGGAACTGAGGATGCCCATCGGGTGCGCGCTCGGCGGCATTTCGCGGAAGAAGTGCAGCAGGTTCTCGTGCAAAAGCGCATTCTCGGTAAGGAGTGTGCGGAAGTGCCCGAGCTGTTCCTGCGTGGGGAGTTCTCCGTAAATCAGGAGCCATGCGGTCTCGGGGAAGGTGGCCTTCTCGGCAAGGTCCTCGATGGAGTAGCCTCGGTAGCGGAGGATGCCCTTTTCGCCGTCAACAAACGTAATGGCGCTCTTGGTGCTGCCCGTGTTCAGGTAGCCGTAATCCAGCGTGACAAGCCCGGAATCCTTGCGCAGCGTGCTGATGTCGAGGCCGTGTTCGCCCTCGGAACCTTCCACCACGCTTAGTTCGTAGCTCTTACCATTATAGTTCAGTGTAGCCTTTTCGGACATTTATCCTCCGGAGGGGCGGGTTTCAACCGCCAATTATTTCATCTTCAAAATGCAATTATAAATATTTTCGAACAGCTTGCCGAGCTTTTCGGTCGGGACGGCGCTGAAAGCGACGCGGATAAGGCCCGAAAGCATGATGGTTCCCGTGCTGTAGTCCTTGATGAGCTTCTGGCGGAGTTCCTCGGCATCGACGCCCTTCGGCTTGATGCACATAAAGTAACCGCTGTTGCACGGCATGGCCTCGAAGGCCTCCTTGTATTCCGGGTGGCTTGCGAGCACGTCCTTGATGATGTCGTAGCGCTTCTTGAGGGTCGCGTACTTCTCGGCCTTCTGCTCCACGTATTCAGGGCTCTGGTAGGCGGCGAGCAGAATCCTTTGGCTGATGCTCGGGGCGTTAGAGATGTTGCCGCGGACCGTACCGGCGGCCTTGTCTTCGAGGGCCTTGAGCTGTGCTTCGCTTGCGCCCTTGAAACCGAAGGTCATGAACCCGACGCGGAAGCCCCACACGTAGTCTTCCTTGGTGGGGCCGTCGAGCTTGACGGCGAGCAGGTTCTCGTTGGCTTCGAGCAGCTTCACGAACAGGGATTCCTTGGTCACGCCATCTTCGTAGACGAGTCCGAAGTAGGCATCGTCGAGCAGGGCCACGACCTTGTTGCCCGCGGCAGCGCAGTCGGTGAGGATCTTCGCGATTTCGACCGCTTCCTTCTCGGTGGCGGTGTAGCCGGTCGGGTTGTTCGGGAAGTTCAGGAGAACGACCTTCTTCTGGCTCTTGCTTTCGGCGAGGGCGGCCTTGAGGGCTTCGGTATCGAACCCGCCGTCCTTGAAGGTGTTGAACGTCTTGATTTTCGCGCCGCAGCTGTTCACGAACACGAGCTCGTAGTTGTCCCAGTAGAGGTCCGGGATGATGACTTCGTCACCCGGGTCGAGGAAGAGGTAGCCCGCGCAGCTGATGGCGTGGGTCAAAGCACAGGTCACGACCGGGTTGCTGAACTGCTTGCCCTCTAGGCTCGGGTTCTTGCGGACAATCTGTTCCTTCCAGGCCTTGCGGAGGTCGGGGTTGCCAAAACTCGGGGCGTACAGGAACGCCTGCTTGGGGAGGTTCAGGCTCTTGAGCACGCAGTCGAGCACGAGCGGGCTCCCGTCGTCTTCGAGGGCGGTGCCGATGGTCGCGTTGATTTCGGAGCCCTTGGCTTCGGCGCCCTGGCCCAGGATGCCCTTGCGCGGGAAGAAGATTGCCTTGCCCCTTTCGGAAAGCATGGAGAGAACGTTGCAGCCGTTTGCGGAGAGTTCCGCGTTTGCCTGTTCGGCGAGAGGATTGTAGCTCATGACCTTGGTCCTGTTAAAAATTCCGAGGCCAAAGATAGTAAAATGGAGGTCTAATTTAAATCCCTGAAAAACTCGGGACGGTGGAAATCCGGCCTCTCGGTGTCGATTGGGAAGGCGCTGAGGTAATGGGGGGTCTTTGCCTTGTCGGCGCACTTGTAGAGGTTGCCGCGAAGGCGCATCCCTTCGAACGATTCAATCCCGAACAGGGCCGCGGGGAGGGTGACGCTCATACCCCAGCTGATGAAGTCCCCGACGACGCTCGCGAGTTGCTTCGTGCGCTTGATGGTCCCGATTTCAGAATCGTCGAGCTTGGTCCTGTTTTCGCGTCCCTGTCCACGTGCGGCGAGGATGAATCCGCGGCTGGTCGTCTCGAAGTTGAAGTATTCGCTAGAGTTGCGTGGATTCTGCAGAAAAATCTCGACACAGGAGTCTTCCCAGCAGGGTCCGCCGTTCACCATGACGTCTGCCCTGAAGCAGTCGAGCGGTTCCTCGACGGTAAAGTCGACTCGGATGGCGTCGGGGGAGACGGTCAGTTCGGCAAGTACGGTGGGGAGGGCGATCCCCTGGTTCTTTTCCCAGTTCATGTTCGGTTGAAGCAGCATGCCTCCAAGATAATTAAATCACTGATTAATCACTTTAGTCACTGACTAAAAAAATGGGGAAATGCCGTTTTTTGCTCAAAAACGCTGTTTCTGGAATTGGCATGCTTTTTGCACTTATAGGGCGCCCGTGAAGGTCCGGAGCAAAGTGAGTTTTCCGGTGCGGGTTTCATACAAATTACAGGAGGCCTTATGGCAGAAGAAAAAAAAGAAAAAGTGGTGAACGTGTCGACGGCATTCGATTGTCTTGCCGTGACGCAGGTCCTTGTCTATCCGTTCCGCGATGGCGTGAGCCTCGGGCACATGAAGGCGATTGCGACCATTGTCCTCAACGACCAGATTGAAATTCGCGGGCTTCGCGTGATGGATGGCGTGAACGGTCTGTTCGTGTCTTACCCGATCGACCCGTTCTTCAAGGGTGAGGAATACAAGACTGTCTGCACGCCGATTTCGCGCCAGCTCCGCGAGCATATCGAAAATTGCGTGCTCGAAAAATTCCAGGCGGCAGTAGCTTAGTGGGTGTATCTTGTTCCGCAGAATTCGTTCGTATTGCCTGTTCGGGATAAAGGCTGTTCCCGTTAGTGTCGAAGTAGATTCTTCCCAAGGTTTACCGGGGTTCACCCTTGTCGGGCTTCCCGACAATGCCGTGCGCGAGTCGCGGGAGCGCGTCGTGTCGGCGGTGAGGTCTATCGGGAAGGTCGTGACCGGGTTCAGGACGACCGTGAACTTGTCACCGGCGGATCTGCGGAAGGAGGGGAGTGCACTCGACCTTCCACTGGCGATAGGGATGCTGGATTCGACTGGAGAGATCGAAATCCGGAACCTGGAACGCTTTGTCTTTGTGGGTGAACTTTCTTTAGATGGGTTGTTGAAGCCAGTGAGGGGAGTTCTGTCCATCGCGATGAGTTTGCCCAAGGACGGTTCTAGCGTCTTGGTCGTTCCGCATGCGAATGCGGAAGAGGCCGCGCTGGTGGAAGGTCTTCGCTATGTGAGCGTCTCGACGCTGAAGGAGTGTGTTGATTTTCTGGAGGGAAAATCGGGAAAAGTCCTGATTGCCGAGGGGTTGAAACGGGATGTCTCGGTACAGGGGTGCGTCCCCGATTTTGCCAATGTGGTTGGGATGGAGGGGGTGAAGCGCGCCTTGGAAGTTGCCGCGGCGGGCGCCCACAATTTTTTGCTGGTCGGTTCGCCGGGCGCGGGCAAGACGCTCTGCGCCCGGTGCTTGCCGGGAATACTGCCGGACATGACGGACGAGGAAGTTCTGGAGACGACCCGCATCCATTCCTGTGCGAGTCGCGCGGGGGATGCGTTTTCGTTTCGCCCGGTCCGGTCGCGGCCTTTCAGGACTCCGCACCATAGCGCGTCGATGGTGTCGCTCGTGGGCGGCGGTTCGAGGCTGTTGCCTGGGGAGGCTAGCCTTGCGCATAACGGGGTCCTTTTTTTGGACGAGCTCCCGGAGTTCAATCGCTGCGTGCTGGAAGCTCTGCGTGAGCCGATGGAAGACGGCTTCATCTCGGTGAGCCGGGCAAGCGGCACGGTCGTTTGGCCTGCTCGGTTCATGATGGGAGCCGCGATGAACCCCTGCCCCTGCGGATTCGCCATGGATCCGCGGCGCGCCTGCACGTGCCTGCCCGATGCCCGCAAGCGCTACCGCGAAAAGATATCGGGACCGCTGTTGGACCGTATCGATATCCAGGTGAGTGTGCCTCCCATGGATTCGCGATCGCTTGTGGATGGCGGCGGCCGCGAAAGTTCTGCCGACATCCGTCGCAGGGTCTGTACCGCGCGAGCTGTACAACGCCGCAGGTTCGAGGGATTGCCGTTCAAGTCGAATTCCGAAATGACATCGGAGTGCGCTCGCAAGTTCGCGAACATGTCGAGCGAGACCGAGCGTTTCGCTGTCGCTTCGTCGGACAAGATGAACCTGAGCGCGAGAGGATTCTTCAGGCTCCTGAAGGTGGCGCGCACGATTGCTGATTTGAGGCAGGCTCCCGATGTGGAGATTGCGGATCTCGCCGAGGCCCTGCGCTATAGGACTATGGGATAGCCTTATCGGCGGATGCGGATGGTCGATTCTGCCCCTGCACAGTCCGGGATAGCCTGCGGCTTGCAGATGGAAACTTCGGCCATCTGGGCCTTGGGGTAGTTTTCCAGGATATGCTTCGCCGTTTCGAGGACTAGCGTCTCTTCGAGCTGAAACTGGGAGTCCTGGATGAATTTCTTTAAATCGTCCGAAAGCCGGGCGTAGTCTATGGAATGGACCAGGTCGTCATTTTGGGCGGCCAGCGAAAAATCCAGCCATACGGATACGTTCAGGACAACAGGCTGTTCCCTTACCCTCTCGCTTGGGAGGGTGCCGAGGATACAGCAGAACTTAATGTCTTTTAGTGAAATTTTCCCGGTTTCGATTACCATACGAAGAGCACGATGGCTGCCGTCAGGGAGACTGCGGTGAAGCCAAACCAGAGGTTACGGGCGAATGCGTAGGAATCGCGGGTGTTCTTGTTGGTTTCTATGCGCTTTTCGAGTTCGTTAACCGTGTAGGGAATACCGAAATCGGCATACTGCTTCATCGCGATGACGCAAGCTTCCGGATTGTCGTTTGTCTGGCAGGCATTGTTGATGCCCTGGAAACCTTCGCCGTCGCCGTTCATAATCTTGTCATGAAGGCCGCTGAGGTCGTCGTAGGCGCTGCCGGCCTTGTTCGCTTCCATGTGCTGCAGCACGCCGATAACGGCGCCGGTGGCTGCCAATGCGGAAAGACCGATGGCAGTCCAGAAGCGGACTTCGTCGGCGATACCGAAACGGTCGGTGGCGTTTTCGGAAGCGTCACTGATGGCATAGTCGCGGGCGTCGGCCTTGGCGTTGGATTCGTCGAGATCGCCGGTGACATCGACATCCTCATCTTCGTCTTCTTCTTCGCAGTCCGGATCGTATTCGTCGCATTCCTCTTCTTCGCTGGAGGCCACGGCGGGCTTTGCGGAAGGAGGTTCTTCGGCGGGAGCGGAGCCGGTCAGTTGCACGGAGGCGCCGTCGATGAAGGCGAAAGCGGTGGAGTAGCCCGGGATAAAGACGGACTTGCCATCGAAGTAGACGGTCTCGACATCTTCTTCGGCAGGCATGCCGCGGCGGGCGTAGAACTTGGCCGTGACGAGCTTGGAGTAGTCAACGCCGTCGGCCTTCAGGGCGGCTATCGAGGAAAGGTTGCCTTTGCCTCCTTGGTAGAGCTGGTAGGCGGTGGGCTGCTCGCCAAACGGGTCTGTAAACTTCTGACGGACGACGAGACGGCCTTCCTGGAGGGAGCTGACCTCGTCTGCCGGAGCGGTCTTGAGCTGGCCGCCGAATTCGGCTGTAATATAGTTGTCGGGGCTTCCGGCATCGGTCGCTGTAAATTCTTCAATGTCATAGGGCCCGGCGAAAGCCGATGCAACGGAAAGGCAGAGTGCCACAAAAAACAGACGCTTCATCTTCATCTTAATCTCCGATTCAGACTCTTTTTGGAGAAATATATAAAAAAAAGGGAAGATGTTAAAAAAAATAAGTTTTTTTGAGGCTTTTAACCCCATTTTATGACGTAGAACAATCTTTCTTGCCATTTATATGGTATTTCGGCACGAAAAATTCTACTTTTTAGCCCGTAAATTTTAACCCTAAAAGAGGAATCCATAATGGCAAAGCTCTCTATCGAAGATCTCGAACTCGCCGGCAAGCGCGTGTTCATCCGTGTTGACTTCAACGTTCCGCAGGACAAGGTGACTGGCGAAATCACCAACACCAAGCGTATCGAAGCCGCTCTCCCGACCATCCAGTACGCTCTCGATCACGGTGCAGCCGTCGTGCTCGCTTCCCACCTGGGCCGTCCGAATGGCGAAAAGAACATGAAGTACACCCTCGCTCCGGTTGCCAAGAAGCTTGAAGAACTCATCAAGAAGCCGGTGAAGTTCCTCTCCGACTGCGTGGGTCCGGAAGTCGAAGCTGCCTGCGCCGCTATCAAGCCGGGTGAAATCATCCTCCTCGAAAACCTCCGCTTCCACATCGAAGAAGAAGGCAAGAGGAAGATCAAGAACGCCGATGGCACCGAAACTAAGGAAAAGGCCGACAAGGAAGCCGTGAAGGCATTCCGCGCAAGCCTCACCAAGCTCGCTGACGTCTACGTGAACGATGCTTTCGGTACTGCTCACCGCGACCACTCCTCTATGACTGGTGTTGAACTTCCGCAGCGCGCTGCCGGTTTCCTCATGAACAAGGAACTCAAGGCATTCGACCAGGTGCTCAACAATCCTCCGCGTCCGTTCCTCGCCATCCTCGGCGGTGCCAAGGTCGCTGACAAGATCCAGCTCATCAACAATCTCCTCGACAAGGCCGACAAGATCATCATCGGCGGTGGCATGGCTTTCACCTTCAAGAAGGTTCTCAACAACATCGAAATCGGTTCTTCTCTGTTTGACGAAGAAGGCGCCAAGCTCGTTCCGGATCTGATGGCCAAGGCTAAGGCTGCCGGCAAGGAAATCATCCTCCCGGTCGACTACATCGCTGCTGACAAGTTCGCTGCCGACGCTGCCACGAAGGCTGTTTCTGACGCCGAAGGCATTCCAGCTGGCTGGATGGGCCTCGATGTGGGCGCTGAATCCACCAAGCTCTTCGTGAACGCTATCAAGTCCGCCAAGACCATCGTCTGGAACGGCCCTGCAGGCGTGTTCGAATTCGAAGCTTTCGAAAAGGCTACCAAGGCTATGGCCGACGCTATCGTCGAAGCTACCGCTGCCGGCGCAATCACCGTGATCGGTGGTGGCGATACCGCTACGGCTGCCAAGAAGTACGGCGCAGACAAGAAGGTGACCCACACCTCTACGGGTGGTGGCGCTTCCCTCGAACTCCTGGAAGGGAAGGTTCTTCCGGGCGTCGCATTCCTCACGGATAAGTAATTTTCCCTTATAGGCTTCGCGATACTGCGTTGTCGGGACCCTCGCTGTATGTCTTATACAGCTTCGGTCCCTCCGCCTTGTCTCACTCGCCTCTAAGAAAAAATTGGATTTTGTGAATCTCGATGAAAGTCGAGATTCTTTTTTTTTGCTCTGCTCGCAACTGAAAAAATTCGTAAGGCGAGTGAAGCGCGAACGCTTGCGTTCGCATATATTTTATATTTGGCTCATGTTTTGCAACAGAATCCTCGGGACGACACATCATGGCACCTACAAGAAGGTTGTAGATGTTCCTCTCTTGCGAGAGGAACTCACGGCGCGGTCGGTGCGCTGCATTGCCCGCGATGGTGTTGAAATCGAAATGGAACTCTACGAAGACCTGCAGGAAGGCGATATCGTCGCGGAGACGGAGCAGAATGTCTATGCAATCAAGGTGTTTGTTCCGAAGAAGCGGGAAGAGGCCGAGGTCCCGCGCATGAACAAGAGCTATCTCTGATTTTAGTGGTGCGGACGGCGCGGCCCTAATCCTTGATGCTTAGACTTTCGCGGACGCCGATTTTCTCTTTGCCGAGCAGGCGGTAGAGCTTGCAGCGGAATAGCGGTATGGCTGCGATAACCACGGTTGCGACCACGGGGATGGCAAGGTAGGCGACACCTGGCTTGTTGAAGGCTTCGCGGAAAAGCAGGCGCATTACGAGCAGGGTGTACCAGTGGACGGCGAGAATCACGAGCGCATTGCGCGAGATGTTGCGGAGGATACCCTTGGCAATGCGGACGGGGACGATGTTCGGCAATTTGTCGGCGAGAACGAAAGTGCCTATGAGGCCCGTGATGCCGAAGAAGGAACTCGCGACAAAAATGCGGAAGTCTTTCCCGAGGTCGTTGTTCATGATGCTGAAATCCGGGTCGGGAACTTCGAGGTATGCGTAGGCGGCGAAAGAGACGATAGTGGCTGCAACGAGAGCCAAGATTTTTTTTGTGTTTTCTTTCAACATTCCCTTACATAGCCAGCCGTTTGCAAAGAAGAACAGTACGATCAGGTCGCGCTCTATTCCGAGCGGCAGGCGGATGTGGTTGACATACAGGAGCCAGCCACCCGCAAGACTTGCCAGCGAAACAAAGAAGATGAATCTTCTCGGTACAATTTTTTGCACCCCATAAAACAGTAAACTTACCGAGTACAGCGTGAACACGAACCAGAGCGGCCCCGACCCGATGGAAGATTTGCCTGCTACGAAGATTTTCGCGAGGTTCCAGTAGATGTAGTTCCACACAGTCGCGATTTCGGGCCGGATGTTCATCACCGTCATGCGCGGCGCCTTCGGGAAAAGGTCGAAATTGTAGAGTACCGGGTCTAGCGCGAGGAACAGGAGCGAAAGCAAAATGTAGGGGACGAGCAGGACGTGCGTCTTGTGGATGAAGTAATCCTTGAAATTGCCGAAGCGCCGCGTGCTGAACAGCATTCCCGAAATGAAGAAGAAAGCCGACATGCGGAGTGCGCTCAGGTGCAGCATTCCCATTTGCGCCTGCGGAAACGACTGCTCCACGTGATAAAGGCACACGAGCAGCAACACGAATCCCTTGAATTCGTCAATCCACCCAATTCTTGCCGTCGCCTTGTCACTCATGCTTCGTGCTCACCATCCCCGCATTTGTCATCCCCGCTATACGATACTTGGCAACTTGTTGCCATAGTAGAGTTATCCTCTTTGAGGAGAAGGCGGGGATCTGCTTTAATACCACCTTCTCTCATCCCCGATCGTCGTCATGGGCCCGTGTCCGGGGAACACCACCGTCTCTTTCGGGAGTGAAAGAAGTTTGTTCTTAATCCCGCTTACAAGTGCATCGTCGTCGCCGCCGAATAGGTCGCTGCGGCCGCGGCTTCCTGCGAAGATGATGTCTCCGGGGAACAGGAGCGGTGGTGCCTTCTGACCGTTCACTTCGCCCGGTTTTTCGCAGAAAAACGCGATGCCGCCGGGGGAGTGACCAGCCACGTGGATGACCTGCAATCCTATTCCCGGCACCCCGACGGCATCGCCCTCGGCAAGGTAGTTGCCGAGCCCGGGCGAAGGTTCACGCAGCGGGAGTCCGAACATCTCGCTCTGTTCTTCTTGCAAATCCAGCATGAATGCGTCTTCTTCGTGAGCCTCGGGCTGCACGCCGTACTTGCGGGCGACAAACGCATTGCCCAGCACGTGGTCCAGGTGCAGGTGCGTGTTGAAAAGGTGCTTTACCGTGAGTTTGCTCTGCTCGATGTAGCTTGCTAGGGCGTCCTCTTCACGTTCGTTCGACACGCTAGGGTCTATCAGGATGGCATCGCCCGCGTCATTGCTGAGTACAAAGCCGTTTACGCCGAAGGGATTGAATACAAATTGCTTGATACGCATAAGATAAAATGTAAAATCGGACAGGACACTTGACAACTGAAAAAATTTAATTATCTTGATTAGACTCACGTTTTTGGAGAGGACCTATGGCGATCAATCCTAATCTTTTGACCGGTCAGTTAAAGTCAGACGGCCTTGCCCGCACGGGCGAGGTTATTCGTGACGAAAAGCCCTTGCCGATTCATCATTCGGGTGCCGTCGTGCGACACCATACGGCGAAAATGCCGCGCATTCCCAAGGCGAAGGCCAAGGGATAAAAAAATCCGACCGCGCATAACGGTCGGAAAATATTAGTTTATTCAAGGGGCTTCCGGGTTATTTCAATTCCCAGGTCGTGCCTTCCTTGCTGTCCTTGATGACCACGTTCATTGCGGCGAGTTCGTCGCGGATGCGGTCACTTTCGGCCCAGTTCTTGTTGGCACGGGCTTCCTTACGGGCGGCAATCAGCGCTTCAATCTTCGCGACATCAACGCCGTCGTTTGCGCCCTTCTTGGCGTATTCTTCGCGGGGCTCGTCGAGCTTCAAACCGAAAATCTGGTCGAAGTCGGCCACAAGGGCAGCCTTTTCGCCATCGTCGATTTCGCTCTTGAGCATCGTGTTCATGATACCGAGGGCACGCGGCATGTTCAGGTCATCGCCGATGGCTTCCTTGAACTCGTTCTGGAATGCCTTGGCGGCTTCGCTTGTAATTGCGGTAGCCTTGCCGATCAGCGGGTCCGTCTTCTTGTGCAAGCTCTTGAGGCCTTCCTTGGCGCCTTCCAAAGCTTCCCACGTGAAGTTCAGGTAGTTGCGGTAGTGACTGCCAATCGCGAAGAAGCGGTAGTCGAGCGGGTTGAAGCCGCGGTCCATGAGGAGCGAAACCGTCAGGAATTCGCCGCTGGACTTGCTCATCTTGCCGAACTTCTGCTCGGTCGTGCCGTCTTCTAGCTTTTCTTCGCTTGCTGTGCGGAGGAATTCGCCGTGCATCCAGAAACGTGCAAAGGTCACGCCGTTGGCGCATTCGCTCTGGGCAATTTCGTTCGTGTGGTGCACGCGGATGTGGTCCGTACCGCCACAGTGGATGTCGAGGGTTGGGCCGTTGTACTTCATGGCCATCGCGGAGCATTCGATGTGCCAGCCGGGGAAACCGACGCCCCACGGGCTGTCCCATTCCATGGCGCGCTTCTTGTCCTTCGGGCTGAACTTCCACAGAGCAAAGTCGGTGGCGTTCTTCTTTTCGCCCATGTCGATGCGGCTACCCTTGCGCAGGTTTTCCACGTCCAGGCGGGCAAAGTCAGCATAGCGCGGGAACTTGAGGCTGTCGAAGTAGATGCCGTCGCTGGTGCGGTAGGTGTAGCCCTTTTCTTCGAGGGTCTTCACCAGTTCAATCTGTTCCTGGATGTGCTGCGTGGCCGGCGTCCAGCGGGTCGGTTCCTGGATGTTTAAGCGGTGCCAGTCGGCCATGAATGCGTCGGTGTAGAACTTCGCGATGTCCCAGACGGACTTGCCTTCGCGGGCGGCGCCCTTTTCCATCTTGTCGTCGCCGGAGTCGGCATCGCTGGTCAAGTGGCCCACGTCGGTGATGTTCACGATGTGGTTCACCTTGTAGCCGTAGTACTTCAGCGTGCGGACCAAAAAGTCTTCGAAAATGTAGGTGCGGAGGTTGCCGATGTGGGCGAAATGGTACACCGTCGGGCCACAACAGTACATGCGCACGGCGGGGACGCCTTCGGGGAGTGTGAATACTTCTTTCTTGCGCGATGCGGTGTTGTAGAACTGTAGAGCCATTTTAGCCTCCGTTAAATGCGGCGCAACATGCGCCAAGCGGGGACAAATATAGAAAAAAGGCGAGAGTCACGACAAAGGCGCTTGTGCCATTTGGCATGACCGAGCCGAGCTATATGCGCACCGAAGGGGCGCCAATATAGTTTTTTTCTACTTGATGGCGATGCGCTTCGTCAAACTTGCTGACCCGTTGCGCACGCGCACCATGTAGAGCCCTTCGGCGACATTCAGCTCGACAGAGCCCGTTTCGCACTTGCCGCTGAATACCGGGCGGCCCTGCATGTCGAACACGTCGACCTTCGCAGACTGCGTGCCGGCAATGAACAGCGTGCGGCCTGCAACGTGCATGGTGACGCTCCCCGGACCGGCAGACTGTGCAATCGCGATGGAGGAGTCTTGTGCAGTTGTGTCGGAGCTTGTCGTGTCCGTGACAGTTGTATCTTGGGGCGGCTCGAAGTTTTGAAGCCTCACCAGAATGCTATCGAATGCCGGTTTCGGATTCAGGTTGTCGTCGTATATAAGTCCTTTCTGCCTGTTGAGCCCGCCAAGCCAACTCCACTTGTCAGAAACGCCCCAGATCAGGTAGGTATCTGCATTCGGTTCTTCGAGGATGATGTCCAGGTATTCACGGAAGGTCTTTCCCTGACGTTCGAGGTCGCTCTTGCTCACGTTGATGCCGCTCTTGAATCCGATATCGAGCTCGGTGATTTTCAGCTTGATGTTGAGCTTTGCAAGTTCCCTGGCAAGCGAGCGGAGGCTGTCCGGAGAACCGATAAAGTGCTTGTCGGTAGTGGTGTCTTCCACGTGCGTCTGTGAACCCACACAATGGATAGGAATGCCGTTTGCAACCCAACGCTTCACCTGTTCCAGCAAGAAGCCCGCCTTGGCTTTCGGGCTGATGCCTTGCTCGAGGTTGTAGTCGTTGTAGCAGAGTTCCGCGTCGGGGTCGGCGGCGTGCGCCCACACGAAAGCAGAGTCGATAAATTCAGGGCCGATTCCCTGGTACCACACGGAATAGGAACGCCACATGGGTTCGTTGTTGCTGATGGCTTCGTTCACCACGTCCCATTCGTCCACTTGCCCTTTCCAGTGTCCGACAACGTTGTTGATGTGGTTCTTGAGAACGGAGAGCAGCTTCTTCTTGTCGTTCTTGTAGTTGTTCACCCAGTTCGGAACCTGGCTGTGCCAGGCGAGGGCGTGGCCGCGGACGCGCATGCCGTTCTGCTTCGCGTACTTGACCATCTTGTCGCCGTTGTTGTAGTTGAACCTGTTTTCGCTAGGTTCGGTCGCGTCGAACTTCATCTCGTTTTCGGCGACGACGATGTTGAACTGCGTCTTGTGAATTTGCTCGTACTGCGCGGGAAGTCCGCCGCCAAACCACTGCGAGTTCAGAATGGCACCGATATAGATGTCGTTCTTTTCTGCGTACGATCGGAGGGTTTCATCTGCGGCGAAGGTGCTTGCGATGCCTGCGCCAATCAGGGCTACGCTGAGCATAAGCCCAGGAATGGGAAAAAGGTTTCTCATTGTTACTCCTTGTTTTTCCCTAATACGTAAACACCCACATATAAAATAATCAAAAAAAGCGGGGACGGGTGTAAATTAACCGAAACAGAAAAAGGCACGACATGCCCAAAATGGCTATATTTTTTACCGTGAAAAAGCGCAAGCGGAAATCTCGTCCCCCCATGACACGTTCGCAAATGATGCGGGCTGTACGCTCCGAGGATACGAAGCCCGAGGTGCTCGTGCGTCGCGCGCTGTTCCGTGCGGGGTTCCGCTACAGGCTCCACCGTCATGACCTGCCGGGTTCGCCCGACCTGTTCATCCTCAGGTACAACGTGGTCGTTTTCGTGAACGGATGTTTCTGGCATCAGCACGGCTGCAAGTTTACGAGCCGTCCCAAGAGCAATCCGGAGTTCTGGAACGATAAATTCACGAACAACGTGGTGCGCGACGTGAAGACAGCCTGGAAGCTCTCGCTCATGGGGTTCCGCGTGGCGACGGTCTGGGAATGTTCCGTCAAGAACGATTTTGCCCGCACGGTGGAGCGCCTTGTGGCATTTATCCGGGGCGACGAGGAGTCTGTCGAAATCTAGCCGCGCGAAAAAATTATAATTAGGGAAAACGGAGGTCGTTTATGAATTGCAAATTCGGTATCGTGGTTGCTGCCGCGGCGCTTGCGCTGTGTGCCTGCGGGAACCAGGAACAATCCAAGGTCCAGCCTGTTGCGGAGGCGGCAAAGCCAGCCGTGTCGAAGTCGCTTGTCGTTTATTACTCGCAGACGGGTGCCACCAAGAAACTTGCGGAAATTTTCCAGAAGGCAAAGAACGCCGACGTGTTCGAGCTTGCGATGGTGACGCCGTACCCCTCGACATACGACAGCACGATTGATGCGGTGGCCGCCCAGCGCCAAACCAAGCTGTGGCCCGCGCTCGTGAACACGAAGGCAGACCTCGCGAAGTACGATACGGTCTACCTCGGCTACCCGATCATGTTCGGGAGTTTCGCGCCGCCGATCTATACCTTCCTCGCTTCGAACGACCTTTCGGGCAAGGTGGTGGTGCCGTTCTGCACTTACGGTAGCGGCGGCCGCAAGGCTTCCGCCGCGGAACTCAAGACGCTCGAGCCGAACGCGAACGTGACGCTCGCCTACGGGATTTCGAACAAGCGCATTACGGCCGAGAACGGCGCGGAAGTCGCGGCGAAGGAAGTCGAGGGCTTCTTCGCGGACCTTGCTGCCGGCAAGACGGACGAAATGCTCATGGGCGGCTATACGGAACAGCGCCCGCTTACTGCGGAAGATTCCGCGGTGTTTGCTGCCGCGACCAAGGATTACGCCTACCTGAAGCTCGCGCCGCTGAGTGTCGCGACCCAGGTTGTTGCGGGTACGAACTTCCTCTTCGTGTGCACGACGAGCGGGTTCAACCGTCCGCCGACCGAGACGATGGTGAAAATATTCAAGCCGCTCCCCGGGAGGGGCGAACCTGAACTCATCGTCATGGAAAAGTAGCCGACGCCATCGCTTGACGTAACTAAAAAAAATTAAGAACTAGGATTTAGATTCCTAGCTCTTTTTTTTAAATAAATTAGGTCGAAACAAGAAACGAGCAGAGTGAGGCCGCAGGACCGAAGCTGTACAAATAGTACAGCGAGAGTCCGAGAACGAAACTATGCGAAGTTTATTGCGAGACCCGCGCGGCTAACTCTTCGGGCGTGCGCGATAGAATATCCCAGTCGCCGCGCTTGATTATCTTGTAGGCATAACCCTGTTCCGTGAGGAACAGCTGGCGGTTCATGGCGAATTCCTGTTCCTTGGAATCCTGCGTCACGATGCTGTAGAAGTGCGCCGCACCGCCGTCACTCTTGGGGCGCAGCACGCGGCCCAGTCGCTGGGCTTCTTCCTGGCGGCTTCCGAACGTTCCCGAAACCTGGATGAGCACGTTCGCGTCGGGAAGGTCGATGGCGAAATTGCCCACCTTCGAAACCATGAGGTTCTTGAGGCTTCCGTCGCGGAAGGCGGCGTACAGGCGTTCGCGTTCCTTGTTCGGGGTCTTGCCCGTGATGAGCGGAATCTGCAGGTCTTCGGAGAGGGCCTCGAGCTGGTCGATGTATTGCCCGATAATCAGCACGCGGTCGTCGGGCTTGTCGAAGTGCTTGAGCAGGCGCTCCACGATGTCCGTCTTTTCGGGGTTCGTGCTGGCAAGCGTAATCTTCTCGCGGATGGGCGCGAGGGCGTACTTCATCTTGAGTTCCGCTTCCATCGGGATGCGAATCTCGTTACAGTCGGCGGTCGCGATCCAGCCCTGCGCTTCCAGGATGCGCCACGGGATGTCGTACTTCTTGGGGCCGATAAGGCTGAAGACTTCCGTTTCCTTGTGGTCTTCGCGCACGAGCGTCGCTGTAAGGCCAAGACGGCGGGTCGCCTGCATTTCGGTGCTCAGGCGGAATACGGGAGCGGGGAGCAGGTGCACCTCGTCGTAAATCATGAGGCCCCATTTCTCCTGGCTAAAGAGCGGGAAGTTTGCGAGTTCCTTCTTCACTTCCTCGTCGCTCATCTCGAGGTCTGCGGTGTCGGGGGCGTTCTCGTCTTTTTTCGCGCGCTTGCGCTGGGTCAATATCTGGTAGGTTGCGACGGTTACCGGGCCGATTTCCTTGACTTCGCCGGAGTATTCCTTCACCTGGTCGAGGGTTAGGTCGGTCTTGTCGCAGATTTCGCGGATCCACTGGCGCGATGCCGAAATATTCGGGGTCAGGATGAGCGTCTTGGTCTGGATGAGGGCCATCGTGGCAAGGCCAATCACCGTCTTGCCCGAACCGCAGGGGAGTACGATCACGCCCGAACCGCCCTTCTCGGAACCGCTCGCGTAGAATATCTGTGCGGCTTCCTTCTGGTAGTCGCGGAGTTCGAACTTCTTGCCGCCGAGAGTTGTCTCGCGCAGGTGGATGGGCAAGGGGTCGCCTACGGTGTAGCCCGCGAGGTCCTCGACCGGGAACCCGGCGTTGGTAAGCGCCATTTTAAGGTGGCCGCGGCGTTCCGGGTCCACCTCGGCATGCAGGTCGTCGATGAAGTTCAGCACGAATGGCTCGACTTCCTTGAGGCGACAGATTTCGGCGAACATGTAGTTGTCGTCGGATTCGACAATCAGGCGGTCGCCGTCTTTCTTGAGACGCAAAAGTCCGTAGCGGGCCATGTAGTCCTCGATCTCGGTGATGACGGTCTCCGGGATCGGGAAGCGGCTCTGGCTTTCGAGTCGTTCTATGACATCCTTGGCACGGAGCCCGGTAGAGGCGGCGTTCCAGAGGCTCAGGTGCGATATCTTGTAGGTGTGCAGGTGCTCGGGACTCTTGACCAGTTCGGTAAAGGGGGCGATTGCGTCGCGTGCCGCTTCGTAGGAGGGGGAATCGACCTCGACCATGATTTCGAGGTTGCTCTGAACAATGATTGCGCCATTCGGATTCATAGGGCGCCAAAGATAGTAAAAAAAGCGTTTTTTGGTTAGAGGGGAGGCGATGAATGGTTTTTCCGGCGGAGCAAAAGAAAAACCCCGATTTCCTGTAGAAACCGGGGCTTTCGAGCCACCCAGCAGATTTGAACTGCCGACCTGCTGATTACGAATCAGCTGCTCTACCAGCTGAGCTAGAGTGGCATAGCGGGGTCAAAAATAGCAATAGGCCCCTTTTTTGTCAAGATGCGTTTGGTGTGAGTTGGCAAAGTCTTCCATTTTTTCTATGTTTGGGTCACTAAATTTAAAATGGAAGTCGAAAATGGCTAACGAATCTAACCAGAGCAATTCTGAAATCAAGGAATTTTTTGTCCAACACGGAACCAAGGTCCTCGTGGCCCTGGTGATTGTCCTTGCCGTTGTGGCCGGCGTTGTCCAGTTTAGGGACAGCCAGAAGGCCGCTGCTGCCGAACAGGCCGAAATTCTCGGCAAGGGAATGGCGCTCCTCTACACGAACGACAAGGATGCCGCCCTCGCCGAATTCGAGGCGCAGATTAATTCCGGCAAGATTGACGGCCTCGCTCTTGCGAAGGCAGCCCTCTTCGCTGGAAATATCAAGTATGAGAAGGGTGATTTCGATGGCGCCGCCTCGCTTTTCCAGAAGTCGCTCGATAACGCGGGTTCCGTGGAACTGGTCCGCTCGGCTGCCCTGCACGGTCTTGCTTCTGTGAAGATTGAAAAGGCAGACTACACTGCCGCTGCCGGTCTGCTCGAACAGTACGTGTCCGAGTTCGGCAAGCGCACTGGCGACAAGGAAGACCGCTTCCAGAAGGAAGAACCGGTTGACCAGGTCCCGATGGTTGCCGACGCCATGTGGAAGCTCGTGCTTGTATACCAGCAGCAGGGTGCAAACGACAAGGCGAAGAATACCGCCGAACGCATCGTCGAGGTCTACGGCGACAATGCGATGTATGCCGACAAGGCGAAGAAGTTCCTCGCAAGCCTTTAGCTTAGAGCGAACTTCCAGCCGATAGCGAAAATCGCGAAATAGATAGTGACCCACACGAGGTCGACCAGTTTGGCAGGCGTTCCCCAGTGGAGCGCCTTCTTCTTTGGGATGAACCCGCAGAGCGCGCCCGCGACAAACCCGTAGGCGTGGCCCAGCACGTCGGCGTTCTCGCCGATGCCGAGGAATACGGCGAGCGAGGCGGCGCCGCAGAGGGGGGCGAACCGCCGGAGCATGCCGTGGGTCTCCCTGGGCATGAGCCTGAATTCGATGACGGAAAGCGCGCCGATGGCGGCGAACACGAACGTGGAGAACCCGAGGGCGCGGTAGTCCGTCTGCACGGTGAACGCGACGAAGAAGTTCGCGACGGCGCTTGCGATGGCGAGGAACGGGGCCATGCGTGCGAGCGGCGTGCGGTACGACATGAGGGTGAGCACGATGTAGCCGCTCACGAGGTTCGATGCGATGTGGCGCGCGTCGGCGTGCAGCGTGAGCGCGGTGATGGTGCGCCACCACTGCCCGTGCATCACCTTGTCGGCATCGGAAAGCCCGAGACTATGCATGCGGGCGACCTTGCCCGAAAAGTCGAGAAGCGTGCAGACGACAGGAACAAGAAGAACCCAGATGGGTTGCAGACTTAGCGTGAGGGGGAGCGGCGGGTTCTCTTCCCGGGGAGGGTTCTCCTTGCGGTAGAGCGCGAGCTGCAGGCGTGCGCGGTCCTCGCTTTCGGGCAGGATGAAAATCTGGAAGGGGCCTTCTTCGGAACGCATGATGCGGTGGGTGATGCCCTGCGAAAGGAGCACAAGGCTATAGTCGCGGATTTGGCGGAATGTCCCTTCGGATATGCGAATCGTTTCGGGGTACTGCGGCTCCTCGAAAGTATCTGCTGTCGTGTCTGGCGCCTGGTTGCCGGAAGCGTTTTTTAATGCGTCTTGCGGGGTCGCGGTATCGCCGTGTGCGGCATCGTTTTCGCGGGGGAGCGGATGCACCTGGAGGCCTTCCCGCGGGATGTCCGTGGGATAACGCATGTAGCGCGGACGCAGTGGCGACATCAGGCGAGGCATGATGCGATCCCCTTATCCTTCGGCCCTTGCCGCCGACGTGAGTGCGAACTTGCCGGTGGCTGTTTCACATTCGGCGCGGAGATAGGCGAAGTTGTCGAAGTAGACTTCGATGTCGCTGTTCGCACGGGCGGCGACGAGGCTTTCCTTGCAGATTTCCTCGTTCGGGGAGAGCTTGCCGTTGCTCAGGTTGCGGCGTCCGAAAATGCGGATGTAGCGGAATCCGCCGCCGAAGTCGGCCGTATTGCGGGCGTGGAAGATGATTCCCTTGCTCCCGTGGACTTCGGCGCGTTCCCACCAGAGGGCGGGCCCGTCGGTAATGTAGCAGTTGTCGCCGGCGAAGGCTTTGTGCAGGGCCTCGCGCGTGAGTTGCGTTTTTGTCATCCCCGGCTCCGACCGGGGATCTTCTTTCACGACTGTCCGCACCTTGCCGAAGATATGGTCGTGTGTGTGCCGCAGCGAAACCAGCGGGGTCGCGACGGAGGTGGTGTCGTTCAGGTCGCCGTGCGCATCGTTGCCGCCGATAGGGAGTAGGTAGTTTCCCTTGCCGAGTTCCTCGATCCACCATTGGCGTCCGAGTTTGAATCCTTCGTCGCGGATGCCGTTCCAGAACTGGATTCCGCGAATCTTGTGGCGAGCTTCGAGGTTCAGGTCCTTGTGGCTCCAGTAACCGCGCCGGAAGATGAACTTTTCGAGCAGTCCCATGGGCTGCATCGGGTGCGCCGCGAAGCAGTGCGCTTCGGTCATTTCCAGGAGCTTCGGAATTTTGAACGTGGGCTTGTTCTCGAGCCAGTTGCGGCCGCAGTCGCCGAGGCCGGGCAGGTAGCTGTCGGGCGCGAAGGCGAGCATGTGGACGTTTTCACCCTTGCTGTTGCCTGCGGAAACTTCTTCGCCCGCGAGCAGGAGGGGCATGCCTTCGCCGGCAGGAAGCGACGCAATCTCGTCGCGCAGTGCCTGGAACCTGGGCGCGGGCGATGGCGCTTCCTTCGTGTAGTCTTCTTCAGTGAATGCGAAATCGTAGGCGTGGTCGGTGCAGCTTACGAAATCAAGCCCGACTGCCTTTGCCGCCTGTTGCAATACGGCGGGGGATGCTCCGTGTTCCACGTGGTCGCAGGAGAATCGCGTGTGGCAGTGCATCTCGCCGGCGACAAATCCGGGTGCCTTCGGGGGCTGTTCCGCGAGTACGTGAATTTTGAGCGGCTTGGGCTTTAATCCGGGATAATTCCAACGGTTGAAAATCTTGGTCGCGCAACTTTTCCCGTCTTCGCTGGTTCTTTTTGCATAAATCCTGCAGTTCAGTTCGTGAACGCCCGCTTCCAGGTGCCCAAGCTTGATAGGGTAAAAGCCGAATTGTTCTTCCGCCTGAATGTTTAAATCAAAGTTCTTGCCATTGATTTCCGCGTTCTCGATAAGCGTCGGGAATCGGTGCGCATCACGCACGACAATCCATAGGGTTGGCTCTTCGCCGGGTATAAACTGGAACGGCGCGTCTACGATGATTTCGGGCCACGGCCTGTATAGAAGTGACCACGGAAGCCTGAACTTGAAGTGCGTTTCGGCGTAACGCAGTTTTTCCCCCGGCCAGAAACTCATTTATTCCGCCTTTGCTTTTTCGCTTGCGGGTTGTTCTGGTTCCTGAGCGCTGGGGGCTTCGGCCGCAGGCTCCTTGGCCGTCGTTGATTCGGAGGTGCCCGTCCCTTCGCCAGTCGGGCCGGCCGCGGCCGCGTTCCCTTGTGCGGGAGTGCTTTCGGCAGGAATTGCCGGTGCCGTTTCGCTTTCGGTTCCGCTTTTTGGCAGGAGTGGTTCCTTGGGCTTGTTCCACAGCCCGAAGCTCACGCGAATCTGCAGTTGCAGTCCGCCGATGTTCCATTTGGCTTTTTCTTCGGGGCCGTCGGGTACAATGTCTGCGAAGCGTTCCTTGGATTCGACGGAGATGGAACTGAACCCGATGTCTCCGTAGATGTTGAATCCGTTCCAACTGGTGACCAGGTAGCCGAGACTTACTCCGAACCCGGCACCCAACGGGCTGTTTTCTGCTTCGAGCTTGCCCCAGGTGGTGTAGATCTCGGTGCCGGGAAGTGTCCAGTACCACCGGACTCCGATGCTGAAGAGCGAACCGTTCGAAAGCGTGATGAGGCTTGTGGGAATGGCGAGCCTGTATTCGAGGAACATGGGCACGCCCTGGATTGTGTAGCTATAGTTGTGCGCCTTGTTCTTGCGGTCGGTAAGCACGACGGATTCCTTGTCGTAGATGAATCCGATTCCGGCACTCAGGAAGTGGTCCTTGTGCACCTGGAACTGGATGCCACCCATGACGGGGAAGCAGAAGTTGACCTTCTGGAAGTTTTGCTTTGCGACGCTGAGCGATTCTTCCTTGTCGACGGCCTGCGCCCTGAAGTCGGCGTAGATGGTGTCGATGGCCTTTTGGAAGTATTCACGTTCGTCGAAACTCAGGAACGAAATCGCTGGCTGCATGAATATGGAAAGGCGCGAGTTGTCGTGCTCGACCCTCACTTCCTCGTCGGCATAGGCCGTCGAGACGATGAGGAGTGCGAACAGTATCTTCAGGAAATTCTTCATGCCAACCACCGGGCGCCTGGCGAATCGCTAGTAGAAAAGGGTCTTCTCTTCTTTCTGGATGCGTTTCTTCTCGGAATCCTTCTTCATGCGCTTTTCAAAATTCTTCTCGGCCTTTGCGATTTTCTTCTCGGTCTTCGCGAGGAGTTTTTGCCCGTCCTTGTCGTCTTCTTTGAGTTCTTCCTTGGCAAGAGCGAGGTATTCGCGGGCGGTTTCGAACTGGTCGAGGTCGGTATAGGCCTGCGAGGTGAGGAAGAGCGCTTCCTTGCGCCTCTTGGACTGTTGGTATGTCTCGAGGAATTCCTTGAAGTAGATGACGGCTGCCTGAGGCTTGTCCATGCGCAGGTAGAGGCGCGCAGTCTGGAATTCTTTTTCGGCAAGGCGTTCGATGAGGAGCCCGTAGTAGTAGTTGATGGAGTCGCGGAGCGGCGTATCCGGGTGGTTCGACAGGTAGCGCTCGAAATCCTTCATGGCGATGGTGGTGTTCGCCTCGTCGCGGCTCACGCGGAATTCCATGTTGAACGAAGCAATCGCCTTCTTGAATTCGGCTGTCTCCACGAAGGGCGATCCGGGGAAGTTCGTGATGAAGCTTCCGTACTCTCCGCGGGCGTCGATCCATTCTTCCAGATTGAAGTAGCTTTCGGCGAGAAGGAAGGACGTCTGTTCCAGGTAGCCAGTCCCTGCGCAATAGCTCATGATTTCTTCAAGTTTGTCTATGACGCGTCCGTATTTCTCTTTCTTGAAGAGCTCCTCGGCCTTGTCGAACTTTTCCTTGCAGAATTGCGTGTGTGTTTTCTTTGCGCCATCGGACGATGCGCAGCCGCTAAAGAGGGTCAATGCGAAAAAAATGCTTGAGAACAGGGCTGTCTTTGCGATGTGGTTCATTCTTTTTCTTTGGTTAATTCTAACTTTCGCTTATCAAAGTAGAAAAATATTACCGAAAAGAAAAATGATTCTAGTCCGTTATGTGTTGAAAGAACTCATTGGCCCCTTTATGGCGGCGCTTTTTGGCATAACGTTTTTGTTTGTCGTCGATTTTCTCGTGAAAATTCTGGACAACGTCCTGTCCAAGGGACTGCCCGCATCGACTGTCCTTGAAATTTTTGCGTTGAACCTCGCCTGGATGCTTTCGCTCTCGATCCCGATGGCCGTGCTTGTTGCGTGTCTTATGGCCTTCGGGCGCCTTTCTGGCGACCACGAGATTACGGCGGTAAAGGCGGCGGGAGTCTCGCCCTTGTCCCTGATGCGTCCGGTGATGCTTGTCGCGATGCTCCTTTCGGTTCTGATGGTGCTGTTCAACAACTGGGTGCTGCCCGAGGCGAATCACCGTTCGGTGGAACTGATGAATGCCATTTCGCGCAAGAAACCGCACGTGTTTGTCGATGCCGGGCGCCTGATTACGCAGTTTCCCGACGTGCAGCTCTGGGTGAACCGCATCGACCCGGTTTCGGGTGTGCTTTACGGCATCCAGGTGTACGAGATGGAACGCAAGGGCCCTCCGCGCGTGGTCTATGCCGACAGTGCGACGCTGGACTACGTGGATAACGGGGCGACGCTCATGTTCCGTTTGCGCAGTGGCGAGACGCATATCGTGGACCCTGATAAGCCCGAAAACTACTTCCGCATCCGGTTCTTTTCGCAGGACCTCGCCATGCAGAATGTAGATGAGCGTCTGGAACGCCGTAGCCGCAGCTATAGGAGCGACCGCGAGATGCCTGTCGAAATGATGATGGACGTGGTGAACGAGGCTCGCGCGAAGTATGATACGGTCTCGCAACAGGCCATGAAAGTCAGACTATCCACTCTTGCAGATGCGAAGGCTTCCGTGTTGGGTGATAGTATTCTCCCGGCGGATGCGGAAGGAATTGCCGAACTTGATTCGGTCCAAGCCCGGCGGTCGCTACAGAAGATGCGTCTTCAGGAAATCAGCGCGCTCCGCACGACAGAACGCCTCTGGGGGCGCATGGAATCCGAAAAAAAGCGCGAGGCGCAATACCTTGTCGAAATCCACAAGAAGTTCAGCACTTCCTTTGCCTGCTTTATCTTTATTCTGATCGGGGCGCCGCTCGGGATTATGGCGCGCAAGGGTGGCATTGGCACGGGAATCATCTACAGCCTTGCCTTTTTCGTCATCTACTGGATTTGCCTTATCGGCGGGGAGAACCTGGCTGACCGACTCATCATCTCGCCGGAACTTGCCATGTGGTCTTCCAACATGATTATTGGGGCGTTCGGCGTGTTCATTACCATCGCGATGGTCCGGGACCGCTTTACGGGGGATTCGAAATTTTTCAGGGCGATGCGTGCCATCGGTCGCTGGTTCCGTTCTATCGGCAGGGGGCATGCGTGAAATTCTCTCGTTACCTTGTCTGGAATTTTTTGAAGATGTTCCTTATCGTGACGATCGGGGCCATCTTCATGTTCGCGGTCATCGACTTTGTCGGAAACATCAAGACGTGGCTTGCGCGCGATACGAAGGATGCTGTCGATTACTATGTGAGCTACATTCCGTACATGCTCTATCTCATTACCCCGGTGTCGCTTTTTATTGCAGTGCTCGCTTCGGTGGGCAACATGGCTCGGCACCTCGAGATGAGTGCTATGCAGAGCTCCGGGCAGAGCCCTCTCAAGACCCTATTCCCCATTTTCTTTCTGGGCGTTCTCGCTTCGGTCGGTTCCTACGAGATGAGCGAACTCTGGCTTCCCGATGCAAACCACAAACGCCTGGAAATCATGGAGACGAATGCGCAGAAAAAGAAGAACCCGCGCATCAAGGAAAAGAACGATTTTACCTTTATCGACAGCGAACGCGCAAGCTGGTTTTTCAAGTTCTATTCGGGAAAATCCAGGACGGGGCGCGACGTGGTGCTGCTCTTGCGCGAGCAGGGAAGGCTAGTGGAACGTTACGACGCCAAGACGGTCCGCTGGGTGGAGCCGGATACGGCATCCCTCGACAGTGCCTCCCGCGACAGCGTGATGAAGACTTTTTCGGACGAGTCGTACTGGATGTTCGAACGCGGCATGAAGCGCATCTTCAACAAGGACGGCACTGTGACGGTCATGCCCCTTGTGCGCGAGAAGATGCGGGGAAAGGTGTTTACTCGGCCTGAGGACTTGATTAACGAACGCCAGGTTTCCGACGAGATGGACTCGAAAATGGTCAAGCAGCGCATCGAGGTGCTCAAGCGCTCGGGCGAAGACACCCGGGTTATGGAGACTGCGCTCCATTTCAAGCTCTCTGCGCACTGGATGAACCTGATTGTCCTTTTGATCGGGGCGGCGCTCTGCCATCGTTATAGCCGCTCTGGGGGGCTTTCCCAGAAGTTCGGTGTTGGCCTTTTGCTCGTTTTTAGCTATTATATCCTTGAACGGATTGGGCTGAAGATGGGCGAAAATGGTGCCTTGACGCCGTTTCTGGCGGCCTGGATAAGCCATATTATTTATGGCGGCGTAGCTTGTCTGATGCTTTACCGTTCGTTTAGGCTGTAGAGGGTCGGATGCTGATGTCCATAATTTTGTTTGTCGTTGCAGGATTGCTGCTGGGACTTTCGTTCCAGGGCGGGCTTCTCCTGTTCCTGATTCCGTTTGCCGGTGTCGCCGCCGCGCTCGGCTATATGAACTTGCCCCGGGTTCCGGGCGGTAAGACGGCCTCGCTTCCGGTGGTGACCCGCGCCATGCGCGCGACGGGGATAGCCCCCGCTGTAACCCCCGAACTAAAAAATTCCTTCGATGATTCTGCCGCCGACTACAATGAGCCCGGTTCAACCCTCCGCGTGAACCAGGTGTGGGCGCGGGCCGATGCCGACGTGAAAAAGGCGTTTGGCGATATGCTCGAAGGGCTCAAGCGGGTTGTCCCCAATGTCCATACGGTTGTGGTTTTCTCTCCGCTCAATTCCATGAAGGAATGGGGAATCCGTGCCTACGCAAGCACCGACCCGAACGCGCAGGTGGCGACCGATGTGAAGATTACCGAGAATTCCGGACTTATCAGCCAGCTGTTCCGCCTCGACGTGAACCGCCTTCTCGAAGGAGACCTTTCCGGCGGCAAGAGCCTGCTCTACTACATCGACAATCCGATGATCAAGTCCCTGGTGGCGGTTCCCATGCTCGACAGGAGCAAGAATCGTGTGGGGGCGCTCGTGATGGACTCGCTCTATCCCAATGCGTTTGGCCACCAGACGGCGCAGGCGCTTACCTATATCGCAAGTACGCTCTACGCCCTCTACTTCAAGAGTTTCGCTTCCGCCAAGAACTACATCGAGCAGCAGCAGTTCAGCGTCCTTTACCACTATCAGCATCAGTTCTTCAAGAACATGACGGTCAAGGATATTTACCACCAGATTTTCGAGTATGTCAAGGGGAATATCCCGTTTGACCGCATGATGCTCCTTGCCCTCGACAAGCAGGACGACAACAACCTTCACCAGGAACGTGTCGGCCATGTGGTCTGCTGCGACGGAATCGATGCCGACCAGTTCTTTGGCAAGAAGTTCTCGCTTTCGGACAAGGGACTCGCGATCCTCGCGCTCTACCACAACCGCCCTGTAGAACGCACCTTCAATCAGTCCTCGTTCAACGCCTATATCCCGCGCATCGACAACCAGGAAAAGAAGAACATGGAAATCCGCCAGCTGTTCGTAATGCCGGTGCCTTCGGATGCGAACACGGAACAGGCGGAGCTCGCTATTTGCCTCGAAAGTCGCAAGAGCGACCGCTATACTGAGCACGAGATGAACTTGCTCAAGGCGTTTGCGGGGGTCGCCGGGTTTGCCTATGCGCGTGCCTGCCAGTTCGAACGCGGCAAGGATCTGGCAACCCGCGACGGCCTTACGGGCCTTATCAACCACCGCACATTGCACGAGAATTTGCGTACCGAAAAGATTCGCGCTGACCGCCAGAAGTATAACATTGGCGTCTTGATGATGGACATCGACCACTTCAAGAGCGTGAACGACACTTACGGCCATCCGATTGGTGACGTGGTCATCAAGGGAATCGCTGGTGCTATCAGTGGAGAAATCCGCAAGGAAATCGATGTCGTTGCTCGCTACGGCGGCGAGGAATTTGTCGTGGGCCTCATCGACACGACTCCCGAGGGCATGATAGAAACCGCCGAACGAATCCGCCATGCGGTGATGAAGCTGGAATTCGATGTACATCAGCAGGACCCGCTCCGCGTGACGGTGAGTATTGGCGCCTTCCTCGTGACTCCGGAATTCCACGACATGAAGAAGGCGGTAACCTATGCGGACCAGGCGCTCTACAAGGCGAAAGAAGGTGGTCGAAATCAGGTTATCCAGTATACGGAATTGCCGCTCGAGCCTGCTCCCGAAACGGACGACGACATCCCGGTCCTAACTTCATCGCTCAAGGCGTAACCCCGATTTATGTTTACCGCTGTTGACTGGCTTGTTCTTGCGGCATACCTGCTGCTTTCTCTGCTTATTGGTCTCTGGGTTTCCCGTGGCAACAAGAACCTCAAGGAATATATGTTCGGTGGCGGATCCATTCCGTGGGTCGCCGTGGGCATTAGCCTCATCGCTACTTCCGTAAGCGCGACGACTTTCCTCGGTGCGCCCGCCGACGTGTACGGCGACAACATGACGTTCCTCATGTTCCAGATAGGAGCTCTCCTGAGTATCGTTGTCGTGGGTTTCGTGTTTATCCCGCGTTTCCGCACGTCGGGCATTTCCAGTGCATACGAACTTTTCGAGGTGCGGTTTGGCTCGAAGACGGTGCGTCGTCTTGCGGCTGTTTTCTACAGCCTGCACTTGCTGCTGCGCACGGGAATTTTGCTCTATGCGCCGTCGCTTGTGCTTGCGCAAATCCTCCACGTCGACCTTAAACTGGCTATCGTGGTAAGCGCTGCGGTCGCGATTTTCTACACGTGGTTTGGCGGAATCAAGGCGGTCATCTGGACCGACGTGATGCAGTTCTGTGTGTTTTTCGGCGGCGGCGTCCTGGTGCTCGTGCTTATCTCGAATGCGGTTGGCGGTTTCGGCGAAATGGCTGCCCTTGCGAGCGCGGCGGGCAAGACAAAGTGGTGGGACGCAAGTCTTGATGTTTCCAATGCGCGCACACTTGTCTCGGCGGGCTTTGCTTATGCCATTCTCGAAATTGCTATCCGCGGATGCGACCAGCAGTTTGTACAACGTTATCTGAGCTGCAAGGACGTGAAGGCGGCAAACCGTTCCAGCATCCTCTCGATGGTGCTAGGTTGCTTCGTCTCGATTCTTTTCTACTGGGTAGGTGCTGCACTCTATGTGTATTACAAGGTTTCGCATGTTGCCGCCCTTCCCGAGAGCGTCGGCCAGAACGATGTATTCCCTTATTTTATCGTAAACGGGCTTCCGGTAGGCGTGACCGGCTTGATTGTCGCCGCCATCTGTGCCGCCGCCATGAGCAGCCTTTCCAGTTCCATCAATTCGCTCAGCAATACATCCGAACGGGATTTTCTCGGCTGGGACGAATCTACCGGAATGGGCGGACTCAAACGTGCTAAAATCTGGACGGTCGTGTGGGGCGTGCTCGGCGTGTTTTTCGCTCTGTTTGCCGCGACGCAGCAGGGGAGCCTCCTCAAGAATGCGCTCTTCTTTACCGGACTCTTTACAGGCCCGCTCCTCGGCATGTTCCTGCTCGCCTTCTTCGTGAAGGGCCTCAAGAGCTGGCAGGTGATTGTTGCCGTCGTTTGCGGCATGGGGAGTCTCGTGCTTATTCAAGGCATTCCCGCCTTTGGTGTGCCTGCGGTTCTTGGTGGAATCTTCAGCTGGCCGTGGATGCCGTTCATCAGCATGACGACCACCGTGCTCGTCGCGGTCGTGCTGAAGTTCTCTGCGATGCTGCTTGCAAAGAAATAAAAGCCATATTCTAGTTTAGACTATAAGAACCGGTAAAATTCTTTTTGCCCGAGAGCCGTTGCTTTTGGGATTCTTTTTTGTGTAGATTGAAAAGGAAATCTCAAAAAGGAGTGCCCTATGCAGAACAAAGTATCATACGTCGTCATCATCGTGCTTGCGTTCGTGTGTCTCGTGCTTTCACTCAGTATCGGGCGCGCCTCCGACGTTTCTGCACAAACGAAGGTATCGTCCCTGGAACCGGCTCCGGAACAGGAGGGACAGCCTTTAGGTGGCGTGACCGTCTCGAGCGAGGAGACGAAGAACTTTCTCGCCGACGAGTATGTCACCAGTTTCAAGATGGTTCTGAAGGACAAGAACAAGGATGTCGCTTACAAGCGCTTGAACGAGAGCCGTGAAAAGATTCTCGCCCTGCTGCAGAAGCATTCCGTAGGCCCGCAGGGGTACGAACTTCTCAGCACGTCGCTCGAGAAGGAATGGGATTATGCAAAGGGCAAGAGGTTTTTTCTGGGGTATACGGCATCGCAGATGGTAAAGGTTATTTCGCATAGCAAGCAGGAATCCGATTCCCTGGAATTCGACTTGGCCAGTTTTGCGTTTGTCGATAACGTGTCCACGCAGTCGCGGCTCAAGAATGCCGAAACGCTAGAGGTTGACGTTATCAAGAGCGCCTGCAAAAAGGCGTCCCGCCAGGCCGAAGTGAACGCGCAGAGTGTTGGCGCGAATATTGGGAAGGTAATTTCCGTGGAAGGCTCTTCGGAAGTGGAAAAGTTGAGTTCTTCGGATTCCGTGGAGGTGTCGGCATCGCTTATGGCGACGCTTTCCCTGGATGGTATGGAAAGTAGCGGAAAGTCGTATGTCCGCGTTGTCCAGGTCGAGCACAAGAAGTTTCTTGCAGACAAGTTTGTCGTAATCGCGAATATCATGTTCGATGGAACTGACAAGGAACAGCTTTTTAAGCAGATGAATGTGCGTCGTGGCGATGTGGTGCAGATGGCGAAGGACCTTGGCGTTGCCGAATCGGAGATAGAGGCGCAGTCCATGACGCTGCGCAAAAAGCAGAAGTACGAGTTTTACGGCAACGAATCGTCCAAGAATGTCTTTTTGGCAACCCAGAGGGTTACGGTCAACTTTACATCCAAGGACGCCGCCGGTGCGTTCCTGGATGGAATTGTCGGTCTAGAAAACGTTAACGTGTTTAAAGCCGAGCCTGTTCTGAAGAACGAGGATTCGCTCAGGGTGCAGGTCGTAAACATTGCTGGGAAAAAGGCGATGGCGCGCGCCAAGGCGATTGCCGAGGGCTTTGGCGGTTCCTTGAACAAGGTCGTTGCGGTGAGCAACAAGCCCGTAGACGAGTTTGGCGGGACCGTTCTCGGTGCTCGCTACAACGACCTTTCTTTGCGCAAGGCCAGGGGAAAGTCCTTGCCGGCGTATGACATACTGATGGCAGGTTCTTCGGAATCCAAGATGAATATCGCCGATTCCGTCTCCGTCTCGGCGTATTTGGCCATCATGGCCGAGATAAAATAGCCTCCAAGAATACCGCTCGGCTGCGGCAGCTTGTCAACTCGGTTTTGTGAAAAAAGCCCCTTTTTGGGGTGTGAATAGATTTTTTACGCTCCGGAAACAGCTAAATGTTTGTGCAATAGGGACTTGGACCACTCGAAACCCGACCTGCGGTGGTGGTCCGGATTCCGGTTTTGGGGCCGTGTTGATAGTTTGCCTCTATATTACAAAAAAATTACGGGAATTTATGAAAAAAAGTTCCCATTTCCAAAATCTTTTTATTATCTTATGTCTATATCTTGTGTTATTGGTTTGGTGTTGAACACAAGATATAGTAGAAAAAAGGAAAACAGGCTTATTTTGAACAAACGTCTTTTGACTAGGGCTTAGTTAAGGGATTTGAAGGATAGGTGATGATTTTTACAGTCAAGAAGCGCGACGGCCGCGAAATGCCGTTCAACATCGAGAAGATTGCAGACGCCATTGTTAAGGCTTTCCGCGCATCGGGTGAACTCAAGGACCAGATCAAGGCCTCCCAGGAGCAGATGGACCTCCTTGGCCAAGAAGACATTTTGAGCAGTACTGCCCTGAAGGTAGCCGCCTATGCGGTGGGCCGCCTCGAGGCCGAAGGCAAGACCAAGCCGGATATCGAAGAAATCCAGGACGCCGTCGAAAAGGCCCTTACCGACAACAACTATGCCGATACGGCCAAGAGCTACATCCTTTACCGTGCCGAACGCACCCGCATCCGCGAAGTCAACACGCGCCTCATGCACACGCTCCGTGACATCACGTTCAGCTCCGCGAAGGAATCTGACCTCAAGCGCGAAAACGCGAACATTGACGGCGATACCGCCATGGGCACCATGCTCAAGTACGGTAGCGAATCGGCCAAGCACTTCTACACGATGATGATGCTCAAGCCCGAGCATAGCCGCGCCCACATGGAAGGCGATATCCATATCCACGATCTGGATTTCTATTCCCTTACCATGACGTGCTGCCAGATCGACCTGAAGAAGCTCTTCAAGAACGGCTTCAATACGGGGCACGGTCATCTCCGCGAACCGAAGGACATCCGCAGCTATGCGGCCCTCGCGGCGATTGCCATACAAAGTAACCAGAACGACCAGCACGGCGGTCAGTCCATTCCGAACTTCGACTATGCCATGGCCGACGGCGTGCGCATTACCTATCGCAAGGCCTACCTCTCGAACATGGTGAAGGCTCTCATCCTCCTTACCGGCAAGACCGAAGAAGAAATCCAGCCGGTGGTGAAGAAGCTCCACGCCGAAATGGCGGAGATGGGCATGGTCGCGACGCTCGTGCCGAACGAGAAGTTCGTGGAAGCGGAAGCCCGCGAACTTTCCAAGACCTTCGATACCGAAATCGTGATGAAGGCCCAGAAGTTTGCCGAGAAGATGGCTTACGAAGAGACGGACAAGACCACCTTCCAGGCGATGGAAGCGTTTGTCCACAACCTGAACTCCATGCACAGCCGCGCCGGTGCGCAGACTCCGTTCAGTAGCATCAACTATGGCATGTGCACCGAGCCCGAAGCCCGCATGGCGATGCGCAACTTGCTGCTCACCACCGAAGAAGGCTTGGGCGGTGGCGAGACGGCTATTTTCCCGATCCAGATTTTCCGCGTGAAGGAAGGCATCAGCCTCAATCCGGGCGACCCGAACTATGACCTGTTCAAGCTCGCCTGTCGCGTGAGCGCGAAGCGCCTGTTCCCGAACTTCAGCTTCCAGGATGCGCCCTACAACCTCCAGTATTATAAGGAAGGCCACCCGGAAACCGAAATCGCCTACATGGGCTGCCGCACGCGCGTCATCGGCAACAACTACGACCCGACCCGCGAGATTTCGTATGGCCGTGGCAACCTGAGCTTTACCTCCATCAACCTTCCGCGTATCGCCATCAAGATGAAGTCCGTGGACCTGTTCTTCAAGGAACTCGACCGCATGATGCAGCTTGTGAGCGACCAGCTTATGGAACGTTTCGCCGTCCAGAGCCGCCGCAAGGTAAAGAACTTCCCGTTCCTCATGGGCCAGGGCGTGTGGATCGATTCCGAGAAGCTCGGCTGGGAAGATACGGTGGGCGAAGTCATCAAGCACGGCACGCTCTCCATCGGCTTTATCGGCCTTGCCGAAACACTCGTGATGCTCACGGGCAAGCACCATGGCGAATCCGAGGAATCCCAGCAGCTTGGCCTCAAGATTGTGGGCCACATGCGTGACTTCTGCGACAAGGAATCCAAGCGCCTCGGCCTCAACTTCAGCTTGCTCGCAACGCCTGCCGAAGGCCTTTCTGGCCGCTTCGTGCGCATGGACAAGAAGAAGTTCGGCGAAATCAAGGGCGTCACTGACCGTGACTACTACACCAACTCGTTCCACGTGCCGGTGTACTACAAGATTTCGGCGTTCAAGAAGATTTCGCTCGAAGCCCCCTACCACGCGCTCACCAACGCGGGCCACATCAGCTACGTGGAACTTGACGGCGACCCGACGCAGAACCTCGATGCCTTCGAAAAGATTGTGCATCACATGGCGAAGTCGGGCATCGGCTACGGCTCCATCAACCACCCGGTTGACCGCGACCCCGTCTGCGGCTTCGTGGGCGTTATCGGCGACAGCTGCCCCCGTTGCGGACGTAGCGATGGCCATGCCATCTCGGAAGAGAAACTGAAGGAATTGCGCAGGCTCTACCCGGGAATGCCGGCGTTCAAGGGCATCCGCTAATCACAGGAATTAAAACAAACTATCAAGGAGTGAAAAATGTCAGAAAGAGAAATGAATCTGTATGGAGAAGGCGTTTGCTTCGAACGCATCCGCCGCATCACGGGCTACCTCGTGGGTACAGTCGACCGCTTCAATAACGCGAAGCGCGCCGAAGTCAACGACCGCGTAAAGCACAGCGTATAATATGGACGAATACCCGCGCTTGCGGATTGCCGGAATCGAGCCCGAATCCTTCGTGGACGGTCCCGGGATCCGCATGACCATCTTTACCCAGGGGTGCCATCACAACTGCCCCGGGTGCCAGAATCCCCAGACCCACGATTTCAACGGGGGTCATTTTATTGATATCGAAGAAATCCTCTCGATGATCGACGAGAACCCGCTCCTGGACGGAATCACCTTCAGTGGCGGAGACCCGATGGACCAGGCGGCGGCGCTTATCCCGCTTGCCCGCGAAATCAAGGAACGCGGACTCAACCTTGTCATCTTTACGGGTTACACGTTCGAGTATCTGCAGCAGCACTGGGAAGAAAAACCGGATTTACTGGAACTTCTTTCGTTTGCCGATATCCTTATCGACGGTCCGTTCGTCATGGCGAAGAAGTCGCTCGAACTCAAGTTCCGCGGCTCAAGCAACCAGCGCATCATCGACGTGCAGAAGAGCCTTGTCGAGGGCCGTGCTGTGTTGCACCAGATACAGCTAGACGAGATGGCTGCTCGCCCCGACCTCGTGCCGGCGTAGTTGAAAAGGTATGTTTTGATCCCCGCCCCGGTCCGGGCGGGGATTTTTAGTTTATATGGGGTTTGGAAGAATGTGGTGGGTGGGGGAAGGAGGGGTACGGGAAAAGGGAATGTTGTCAATCAGACTCCGCTGGCGCGGCTGATTGACAACCCTTCGGGCTCGATGCTCGCAGGCTCGCATCAAGCTCAAAAACCTCCTATTGCATGCGCTTCGCGCACGGAGGTTTTTGCCGCACCCTCGACCCCAAGGGGTCTCGTGTGCATCCCTTTCCCTGTACTTAAAAAACAAAAAGACGCTTAAAAGCGTCTTCTTTGTTTTTAGAGCGGGAAAAGGGAATACTCGGCTTCGGTCTCTCGCTACGCGAGCCGAAGCCTCGCCCTACGGGCTTGAGGCTTGCGCCTCAAGTGCTGAAATTTTTCAGTTATGCTCACGATGTTCGCATGTGAAAAATTTCAGTCGGCCCCTCTTCTCGGCTCCGAGTTCCTTTTTATCCCGGCACATAAAAAAGAAAAACCACCTTGAAAGGTGGTTTTCTTTTTTAGAGCGGGAAAAGGGACTCGGACCCTCGACCCCGACCTTGGCAAGGTCGTGCTCTACCAACTGAGCTATTCCCGCGAGGTGAGACCAATTATAGAATATTATTTTAGGCTTGTCAAGGGTCTTTGCAGAGAAAAAATCAAAATTTCATGCTTTTTTCCTCTCAATTCGAAAAAACCTTCCTTCTTGCTCATGTAGCCGTGGGGGAGGGGGCGCGGGAGCATGGCGTAGAGGTCCTCGGAAATCAGGAATTCCTGCCCGAGCTTGGCGCAGAGCGACTGGATGCGGCTGGTGGTGTTCAGCACGTCGCCGTGATAGGCCATCTCGCTTCCGAAGTTGCCGACCTCGGTCGAGATGACTGTGCCGCAGTGGGCCCCGGCCTTGAATTTCGGGGCGCGGCCGTACTTCTTGATGAACTTGGGCGCTATTTTCTCGAGGCATTCGTTGAAGTCGTAGAAGCAGTCCACGGGGCGCGCCTTGGTCCTGCAGGCGGACATGGGCCAGGTCAGGAACGCTCCGTCACCTGCAATCTGGTAGATTTCGCCCTGGTTTTCCTCGCAGCAGTTCGAAAGCAGCTTGTAGTAGTCCTTCATGAAGTTGCTGTAGGTGACGTGCCCTAGTTCTTCGGCGAGTTCGGTGGAATTCTTCAGGTCGATGAACATGAAGATGAGGTTCTCTTCCAGCGGCTCTTGCGACTTGCCGAGCAGGGTGTTCCAGAAGACGCGCGTGCCGAACTTCTTGTGGACACTGCGGATGAAGGTGATGAGGCATGCGAGCGCGAAGAATAGGAAAATCCGAACTTGCGTTTCTGGGTCGCGGAACTCTGCGATGACGCTTGCGAGCCCCTCCTCGTTTACGATTCCTTCTCCGTCCTTTATTCTGAAAAGCAGGGTGCAGAGGATGATGCTCGAAGAGATGGCACTGATGAAGTAGGCCGATCGCAGCATCAGGGCCTTCCATACGGCCCGGCAGTCCATCTCGTCCTTCAGGATGAGGATGTCGTAGACGCCGTGAGAGAGTCCCATGAAAAGGGCGAACTGGAGCATCTGGAGCAGGTGCACGCCGTCGATCTGGGCATGTTGCGCATACATGATGAGCACGTCTGTGCCTACGGCCGCAAGGATCCAGCAAAAGACGTAATAGCAGACGGCCCTGAACTTTCTTTCTGTCTGTCGCGATATAGCCATTGGAGTCAGTGGATGAAGAGGGGGAGCGCCCAGACCATGGAAATGAGGATGATGTCCTTGTAGGAATCGTCCAGGAGAAGCGACGACGCGAGGAAGAAACAGGTGGTCGCGATAGCAAGAAAAACAAAGAGGGGAAGCCTCTTTTTCATCCTTTGCGCGAAATTGTCTTTTTTCTGCTCTTCCATGTTTACGATTATAAATTAAATTTTTACAAAACGGATGTCTAAAATTATCAAAAAATTGGAATTTTGATGCTCGGCCTATATATACATGTCCCTTTTTGCAAGAAAATCTGCGATTATTGCGATTTTCATGCGTTTCCGGCACCGGAATGGTTGCAGTTGGAATATTTGAACTTGATAGAGGCCGAAATGAGCACCTTTGCCGGGAGGCGTCCGGGGCTCCTTGAACGGGTCGAGACGCTTTACATAGGCGGGGGAACGCCCTCGCTGATACCTCCCGAGCTCCTGGAGCGTTTTTTCGGGGTGATTGCGGGGGCCGGAGTCCCGATGGGGGCGCTCCGCGAGGCGACGATGGAGTTCAATCCTGAGTCCTGCGACGCTGAGCGCGTGGCGGTGGCCTTGGAATCGGGAATTACGCGGGCGAGTCTCGGGCTCCAGAGCCTGCATCAGCGCCTGCTCGACCGCGTGGGGCGGCATCACGACGTGGAAACGGGTATCCGCGCCCTCGAACGGCTCGTGGGGGAGTCGCGGCTGAGGGTCAATGCTGACCTCATGTTCGATTTGCCGGGGCAGACCGTGGAAGATGTCGTGGAAGATGCCGCCTGGCTTGCGGAAAGCGGTGTCGGGCACATAAGCCTCTACGGGCTGAAGATTGACCCTTCGCGCCGGCTCGGGTTGCGTATCGCGAAGGGGCTTGAATCGGTGGACGAGGACCTGTATGCGGACATGTACCTGCGGGGCGTGGAATGCCTTGAAACACGGGGCTTCGGACGCTACGAGACATCGAATTTTGCCCGCGAAGGCGAGGAAAGCCTGCATAATCTGAACTACTGGAAACGGGGTGAATACCTGGCCTTCGGACCCAGCGCGCACGGCTTTTTGGGCGGGGTCCGCTTTTATGCCCCGGAACGCTATGCGAAGTGGCGGGACTACGTGAAGGCGGGGTGTCCCGAGTCGGGACTTTCGCTCGATACGCTCACGCCCGAGGACGGAGCCGCGGAATTCATCCAGTTGTCGTTACGGACAAAGTACGGCATGAGCCTGGAGGGTTTGGAAAGGCTCGGCTTTAGTGTCCCGGGAAGCGTTTTTTCGAGGTGGATTTCGGAGGGGTTTGCCGAGATGTCGGATGGCATTTTCCGCCTGGTCGGGAGGGGATGGCTGTTTATGGATACGATAGTTCTCGACTTGTATTCAAAATGTATGCAAAATCACTGATTTTGGCCGTTTTCTATTCCAAAGTGGAATAGAAACGAGCCTCTATTTTCCAAAAAAAAAGATACATTTTATAATGTAATGGTCGTACTTGGTGTATAGGCCGTGTTTTTGAGGTTTTTATGCAGTTCCTGAATCGACATTTTCCGCTCCTTTTCCTGTGGTTGCTGTTGCTCCCTGCAGGGCTTTTGGCGCAGGAATCGATCGACTGCATCGACTACGAGGGCGACGCCCCGGACCCGCGCTGCGCCTACCAGCTGTTGCAGACGAAAATCACGAAGGCTCTCGGCCTGTTTGTCGTGCCCGAAAAAGAGGATCCCGTTTCGGCAAACGCGCTCCCGAATACGGATTTCTACATCTATGCCCCGAAGGCGTCTTCCGATTCCGTAGCCGTAAAGCTCGTTTCGGAAGGGATGCCGCAGGTGACCCACATGGAAAAAGTCAATTCCGGTGCAAGCGGGATTGTACGTGTAGTGGCCGAAGCGAAATTCCCTGTCTACAACGTGGCTGTCGGAACGGCGCTCAGGCCGGATGCGGATTTCAATGTTGCCCGAGTCTACAACTTCTACGTGCCGGGCATTCAGTATTGCCTAGACGAGGAATGCGACCATCCTGTGGACAGTGAAACCAAGATTCAGCTCGAGGTGGGTGACGAGGTCAAAATTTACGTGCGCGCCTATATCCCGATAGGCCCCGATTCCGCAAAGACCGATACTGCCGTGAACGAAAAATCTTTTTACATCCAGTCGCTTGCGGCGGGTGAGAACCTGCGCTACTACAGCGTGAGCGGCATAGAACTCCAGAAGACGGTTTTCGGCTACCAGATCGACTTCTACAAGGGGCGCGCCGAGTTCATCATCCGCGCGACGAAGGCGGTGACCGATGGGCCCACGTTCACCATCAGTTCCTTCAAGTACGAGATAGCGGAAGGAGACACGGGCTTCATCGTCACCGAGACTTTCCCGGGAGACCTGCAGTTCGTGAATCCCGACATGCCCATCCTCGACAGCGCGTTCATCTACGACACGAACGGTGACGGAAAGGGCGACAGCATCGGTGCGTATTTCACCGGTCGCCTCGATTCCGTGAAGATGGAGGCGTTCTTCCATAACTGGCCCGACGGCGGCAAGTTCAAGGAGCATACGGGCGAGTCGGATTGGTCCAAGAAGAACGGAGTTCTGCAGTTGACCAACGTGAGTACGGGTATCCCGGCGGATGTGGGCGAGGGCTCGCTCAAGGTCGAGATATCTTCGGTGAATACGGGCGCGAAGGGCGATGCGCAGAAGGCGCTCGTCGACCGTATTGGCCCGGTTATTCAGACAGCGAACCTCATTCCGGGCGACAAGGATGCTTCGACCGACACGCTCGAACTCTTCTACAACAAGGCTGTCGATACGAACTGGACGAAAGGGAAGGGCTACCTCTTGAACGATGCTCCGGTCTACCTCGAGGCGATAGAGAAGGACGGCAGGAGCTGGGTGTTCGTCGTCGATAAGGGCTTGGTGCGGTATGGCGATTCCATCCAGATTGCGACTATCTGCAAGAAGGACTGCCCCGACGGCCTCGTGAAGGCGGCGGACGGCAACGAGACGGGCAAGAACAATCCGGCAATCGTCGGCAAATCCGGGCGCAGGTATGCGGACAACGAGAAGAACGCCTTCTTCGACCGCGATGGCGACGGACGTATGGACAGCGCTTCGGTCGTGTTCGATGACGCGCTGACTCGCAAGGAACTCGAAGAAATGACCTTCCGCTACTACTGGCTCGATACCAACGGTAATGTCCTGGAAATTGAACCCGATCCCGACATGCTGACCCTTTCTGCCGACGGCACTGTTGTCGGCTTTGCCCTGAACCTGAAGAAGGACGAGTATCCCATCAAGGAGAAGCTCACCGCTGTCGACGACAGGAGCTACGCAGCGCAGGGCGAACGCTATGGCTACGTCACCTACACTTACACCGAGACCAAGGACGGGAAGGATTCGGAGGTGACGAAGGAAGTCGCGATGAATGACCGCATGGCGCCTGTCATCTCGGGCACGTTCCTCATGCCGGAGTCCTACCAGAAGATGGCCTCCGACGTGTTCAAGATAGAGTTCTCCGAAGCAATTGACTACAAAAACGTGAGCACGCTCGAATTCGAGAACGCCTTCCAGTTCTACGTGGATGGCGAGTGGAAGTCGATTCCGTTCTCTGCGGTCGAATGGGCTGCCGACGGCAAGTCTGCCGAAATCCGCATGGAAAGCGGCACGCGGCTTGTGGAACGCATGAACCCGGCCGATTCCGTGAAACTCGATACGCAGTGCGCGAGCTTTGTCGACAAGGATGGGAACGGTGCTTCGGGACTTGCTCCTGCCGAAATGGTCGAGGGCGACCCGCGCGTTATCATGCAGAACTACGCCTTTGCTTCGAGGGAAGATATTGACGAGTCGGCGCAGGACGCCATTACTTTCGATGTCGCCGACAACCTTTCCTCCGAGGAGGCGAAGAAGAACTTGGGCGTGCTGATGGATGTGAGCTTCTCTACGATTATGGAAAAGGATTCCCGCGAGATGGACCTCTCGAAGGTCGGGCTCGAATGGGAACTCCACGTCTACACGAATTTGGGGACGTATGTCGCAGGTGCCTCGCAGAAGATTCGCTGCGACGACAAGGATTTGTTCGATGGCAACTGCTTCGAGAATCCCCATCAGCTGTATTTGCGCTGGAACATGCTTGCCGACAACGGTAGGCGTGTGGCGGTCGGTGCCTATGTCGCGCACTTCAAGGTTCGCGTCTACGGTGCCAAGGAAAATTTCAAGGTGGAAAGGTTCTACAACTGGGGCATCACCGGGTCTCGCAAGATTCGTTCCAGGTAGTAGAATTTTTCGGAGGTTGACGCTATGAAAACGTTGGCAAAATTGTTCTTGATGTGTGTCGCTGCTGCGGGGACTGCCCTTGCTGCGGGAGGGACCATTGCGGCGCCGGAAAACCCGGCGACCGGTATCTGGATTCAGCAGGTCGGCGATATTGTTCCTCACGCCTCCACTAAGGCGACCCTGTATTATACGAAGTATAGCCAGAGCGACCGTGTGAAGAACCTGAGCTACTATTACGATGGCGCGGGTTACCTGCAGCTTCTCAATAAGGAGACTCTCTGTACCTCGAATGCGTCTGACGGCATGGTCGGTGCTGATGGTATCGTGCATCACCCGGACGGAGACCTCCTCGTTGCGGCACAGGGCAGAAACATTCACAAGGTGAGCAAGACTGCAAAGAAGGAAGGCGGTAAGTGCGTTGTGAAGACTGCGACCCCGTTTGGCAGCACGGACGGTTTCTGGCATTTGATGATGGACCCGAACCAGGATTGGCTCTGGGCGGCAGGTATCCCCGGCTACCTCTTCAGGTTCTCGACCAAGATAGACAAGGATCACCCCGAAAAGAAAAATTTTGCGGACAAGGGCTACAAGGTGGTGCTGGAGCCCGACCCCTCGGACCGCCTGAAAAAAGATAAACTGGCGACACTTATATGGGACAAGGACGGCAATGCGTTCTTCACGTATTCCGACTACTTTGGGGGTGGCTGTGAAACTAGCGTCACGGGAACGCCTTGCTCTCCTGAATCCAAGGCGAAAAAGAGGGCTGGCGCCTATTTCGGCTACGTTACCGATACGGTTTGGACCAAGGTGACCAGATCGAACAAGGATTCTATCGGTGGCGAGGTGGACGATTCCGTCATTACGAAGCTAAAAACGAAAATCTTGATAGACTCTCTGGAAGGGGCGCACGGCGGTACGTACGACCCGTATTCCGAGACAATTTTCGTGTTCGGTGGTGCCCGCATTGTACAGATTAAGCCCGAAGTAAAGAACAACAAAATGACGGCAAAAGTTGTCGCTTTTATTGATTTGCGCGATTATTTCTTCGAAGAAGATTCTACGCACCTTACCTTGCCGAGAACCAAGGACAACGGAACGTATGTTGGCTGGCGTCTGGACCAGGGTACGGTCGATGGCATGGGTCACCTGTTTGTCGCTAGCAATACGGGTCACCTCGTGTTCGTGGACTATGCGGCGAACCCGAACAAGTACATCAACGACAACGTGCTCGTTCACTTGCAGTGGATAGACAACTTCCTCGATGACCTGGCTCCGCTTTCGGGTGCAGGTGTCGTGCGTACCGGTGCAAATACGGGCGAGGACGAGGATCTCTCGAGCAGCAGCGTCGGTTTCAGTTCTTCGCGTATTACTTACGAAGAATCTTCCAGCAGCGCGAAATCGAGCAGCTCCGGCAAGAGCTCCAGTTCGGGCAAGTCGAGCAGCAGCGCGAAGTCCAGTTCTTCGGGCAACAATCCCGGTTCCTCTACGGGCGAGAATCCGGGTAGCAGCAGCGGCAACAACCCCGGCTCTTCTACCGGCGAGAATCCGGGCAGCAGCAGTGGCAACAACCCCGGCTCGTCTACCGGCGAGAATCCGGGTAGCAGCAGCGGTAACAATCCCGGCTCTTCTACCGGCGAGAATCCGGGCAGTTCCAGCGGTAACAACCCCGGTTCCTCTACGGGCGAAAATCCGGGCAGCAGCAGTGGCAACAACCCCGGCTCGTCTGCTGGTGAAAATCCGGGAAGTTCGGACGGTTCCTCGACGGTCAGCTCCTCGAGCAACAAGGCCGGTTCCGAGGATATCGATTTCGGCTCCAGTTCCTCTAGGGTATATGTCGGCTTCGAGGATTTCGACCTCTCCAGCAGCGGAGGCATCGACTTCTATCCGTCCGATGACAAGTTCGAGAAGGGTGACTCCATCGTTTCGGAAGTGGTCGTCCTCATTCCTGTGGATTCTGCAAGCGGAACGGGCCTGATCAAGATAGGCGAAAACTACTACATGGAAGAGAATAACCCCTCGAGCATTTCTCTCGATCTCCATGTGAATTCGAATCTCGATTCCGCTCGCGTAGGCCAGGTGGTTGCCCTTACGCTCGATTCCGCAAAGATCGCGGAGTATTTTGGAACGGATCTGGATAGTCTCGTGTTCGCGACCAATTCGGGCCTGACCTTGATTGACCCCAAAAATCCGAATGCGAGCGATACCATCCACGTCAATGCCGACGGTTCCGTTACGATTTGGGTGACTGCGGACAAGGTTGTCGATGGCGGTTCCATCATCGTCTACGATCCCGTGAAGAATACGACGGTGATTATAGACAACATCAACTTCTACGACCCGATCCCTGATTCGGAACTTGGCTATATCAAGGACTCCGACGGAAACAAGGCGCTTGACTATGTGGAAATCGTCCTGAAGGATTCCGTGCGCTCCGATTTGAAGGTGGCCTCGGTGATGCTCTATGTGAACGGCGATACGCTCAAGACCAAGAATTTGCCGCAGCTGAATGCAGGCCGAGACCGCATTTTGCTGGATGTGTCCGACCTGGAAGACGTCTTCCCCGAAAAGTTCCCGGACAACGCGCGTGCAATTATCACGTATGCCGATGAAAACGATGGGACGACCTACGTCCGCGACGCCAACCTTGTCGAGGTCGGTAGCCAGGTCATCAAGAATGCGTTTGCCATCAGGAACGAGAGAGGCCGCGATTCTCTGTTCGTGGAATTCAACATCGACCTCATCCCGAAGGATGTCTCGTCTCCGGAACAGTTGTTGATGCTCAAGCAGGAAGCCGAACGCTACGGTTTCAACCTGGACCAGATTACCAACATCTACATGCCGACTAGGAACATGGTGATTCTCGTGGGCGAAAAGATGGGCCTCAAGGGCGACATGCGCGACAGCGTGTCCCTGCATCCCAATGTTCAACTCTCGAACCTGAAATATATTACTTCCGACGAGTTTGACCGCGAGGTGCCGGTATCTGTTGTGGACCGCCTGCCTTCTGTGGCCAATGCGGAATACTGGGATACGGATGGCGATGGTGTCCTCGACCAGATTGTCACGAATTTTGATGAGCCTCTGACCGCGAAGGAACTCTCCATGCTCTACATGACATTCCCGTGGTACAGCCAGCGTGGAATGATGATCCAGCTGCAGGCCCAGCCTGCCGACTTGAGCTTCGACGGAAAGGATTCTAGCCGCGTGGTCTGGAAGGTCCATTCGACGACTCAGATTGCGAAGGGCGTGACGGATATCAGCGAATCGCTCCCGCCGGCGACGGTGTACAGCTATTACGACGTGCTGGGCCAGACTTTCGTTAGCGAAGAGGCCGCACCTATTGTCGACAAGATGTCGCCGGTCGTTTCTGCCGTGACGCTCAGCTACGGCAAGAAGGCGGACACGCTGATTGTCTACTTCTCCGAGGTTATCAAGTACAAGGACTTGAAGGGCAACGACTTCTTCAGCTACATCCACGGCAAGGATACAATCGACATCATGCCGAAGGGTATCGACTGGTCTCCGGACGGCCTGAGCGCGAAGGTTATCATCGACGGTAGCGTCTCGACGATTCTCCCGGGCGATTCGCTCATGGTCGTGAAGGGCGCAAAGAGCGTTATCCAGGACAACTTCGGCAACGTCGCGGGTGAGGATCCGAGCCCGGTCGTGATTGCAGGCCTCCTGAACCACCTCGTGGAAGCGACCAACATGGGAACCTTCGATGGCGAAGACGAAGTGTTGCAGACGCTCAGTTCCGTTACCCTGCGCTACATGCCGGGTTCCACGACCAAGGAGGACTTGGAGAAGGAGGGTGCGCTGGGCCAGCTGGTGCAGCTAGGCGAGAGGTTTGTGCCGCAGTTGCTTGACCGCGCGCAGATATCTGCCGACGGTACTGTGGACCCGTCCGTCCTCGATTCTCTCGACCCGGAAAAGGTGTTCATTACCTTCGTCGTGAACTACTACGATCATCTGGGACAGTACGTGAACGACACGACTATCATAGTGCCGTGCAACAGCCCGAAATTCGGCGGAAACTGCCTTGAGTCTGACCAGAAGATCTTCGTGAACTGGAACTTCAAGGATCACCGCGGACGCTTCGTAGGAACGGGTGTTTACACCGTTCAGTTCAAGATGGTCGTGCGCTACGAGAAGAAGAGGATCGAAGAAGAAATCAAGGACAAGTGGGGCGTGCGCCGCAAGAAAAAGAAATAGCCCGATGGTTGACCATGCGAAAGGCTCTTTTATTAGCTTTTTTGCTATTGGTTGGCTATGCATGGTCGACCCCTTCAGTCCTATTGAAGACTGAACGACATAGGACAGAGTGGCATTTTGTTAACTATCGCTCCCTACATATCCAAATCCTGACGACACAACAATAGAAAGTCAAAGTACAAAATTCTTCTTGATAGAAGATGAGTATAATGCGGGACCTCTTTCGTTGACTCTGGCTGGGTCCATGGCTATGTCTGCTTCCCTTAACGGACGAAAGGTTTCTATTATATATAAGCGAGTGAAGTTGGAAGAATATGGTGGTATCCGCCTTCTTTCCATTCGATTCTTTGATTAGTAAGAAAAATGTGAGGCACGAATTATGCGGTATACACCAAAAATCATCTTGGCTGCTGGCATTGTGCTGTGTCTCCTTGCTTGTGGCGAAGAAGGAACGACGGAGCCTCTTGAGTATCCTGGGAAATCTTCTGTAAATAGCCTCTTGTCAAGTTTTTCTGATGCTGCGGAATCTTCGTCTAGTGAGAATTTGGTTAGTTCGAGTTCTTCCGATGTTCTAGATGATACAACAAGCGAAATGTTTTGTGTCGCAAATGAATGCTTTATGACGGATAAGCGTGATGGGCATGTCTACAGGACTGTCAAATTGGGGAGCCAAACATGGATGGCAGAAAACCTCAATTATGAAATAGCGAATAGTTCTTGCAAGGATAATTCCGCCGATAGTTGTGCAAGGTATGGCCGGTTGTATTTATGGAGCACGGCAATGGATAGTGCGGGCTTTTTTTCAACAAATGGTTTAGGCTGTGGCAATGGTTTGACTTGCTCTCCTGAGTATCCAGTGCGTGGAATATGTCCTGAGGGGTGGCATTTGCCAAGAGAGCATTCGGATACATTTGTTCCAGGAACACTCCCTTTTGTTATACCAACGTGTTTTTGGACATCCACAGAAGGAGATGTTTCATGGGCCCGTAGTGTGTATATCTCTGGTGATCTTTCTGGCACGGGTTCTTCGCTAAAAACGAGATCGTTTTACGTACGCTGTGTTAAAGGACTAAATGCGGAACAGAATCTGGATTTGCCCTCGTCTTCTAGTGTTCAAAGCAGTTCTTCGTCGAATGAAAGTTCTTCAAGTTCTTTTCTTGAGATCCTATATGGAGAGATGACGGATGAACGTGATGGTCGTACTTATAAAATAGTAACGATAGGAAACTTGTCCTGGATGGTAGAAAATCTCAAATATGCTTATGTAGAGCCAACGGCTACACTTGATTCCTCCAGTAGGTGCTTTGGAAATGTTAGCGAAAATTGCGAAAAATATGGAAGGATGTATTTATGGTCTGCTGCTATGGACAGTGCAGCCGCCTTTACGAACGAAACAAAAGGATGTGGTTTTTTTTCAACGATAAAAGACTGGTATAGGTGCCCATTTGTTGAAAATGTTCGGGGCGTGTGCCCGGAGGGGTGGCGAATTCCATCTGAAGCGGATCATCGTGTATTAATGCCTTGGCGAATTGAACATGAGGACGAATTCAATGAAGAACAGGTTCATCAACACGATGGAAAATTTATGTGTTGGTCTAGTTTTTGGCTAGCGGACGAAGATGACTATGCTTATGGATATCGAGATGCTTATAATCCTATTGACCGTAATTTGTTAATGTATACAGAAGAGAATATGGTAATGAGTGTGAAAAAGCAGGAGTTCCACTCTGTTAGGTGCGTTAAACGTTTATCGGATTCGATATCATTTAGTAATGAGTAGTTCGTCGATTGAGATCGTTCCATGCAGGATCGATGGAATAGATAATTGTGAAATTGTCAATCTACATGAAGAACGTGATGGGCAAACATACAAAACGATAAAAATGGGGCGCCAGATATGGAGGGCTGAAAATTTGAATTATGCCTATTTGCAACTGATGGCCTTGGAAATAGAATACTTTTTGGGAAATGGTGGGTATCCGTCAAACATATGGTTTGCTCAGGAAGTGAACGGCATGGATGCTTATCGAGACGCATTCCAACCTCTAAGCGATTCTAGAACGGATGATAACTTGATTGGAGAACGGAGTAAAAAAACAGCTTCCGCTGTCCGTTGCGTAAAAGATATCCCAGACTGAAAATGACTGGCGAAAAAAAAGCTCCGCAAAAGCGGGGCCTTTTCTATTCATTAAAAAGATCCCCGCCTGCGCGGGGATGACAATCGCTAGCGACGGCGTTCAGCCATCTCTTTTTTGAGGATGTCCATGACGGCGCCGAGGTCTGCCGGAGCCTTGAACACGGGGTTCGCGAACTTGGAGCAGATGTTCTCGAGCTTCTTTTCGTGGTAGCCGACCTTGAATTCGGTGAACTTGAGGCCGTGTGCCGTGCTGATGACGACCACGTTCTCTTCCTTGTCAATCTTGCCCGCGGCCACGAGCTTTTCGAGAGCGCCGAGGGCCACACCCGTGTGCGGGCAGCAGTATAGACCGATGCGGTCACCGCGGTGGGCTGCATTTGCAAGTTCTTCTTCGGTAACGCTTACGACCATGCCGTTCGTCTTCTGGATAGCGCGCACGGCCTTCGGGTAGCTGACCGGGTTACCGATCTGGATGGCGCTTGCAAGCGTCTTCTTCGCCTGCATCGGGACGAGCTTGTCGAAGCCGCGTTCGTAGGCCTGGAAGAACGGGTTCGCGTTCTCGGCCTGGGCGACGATAATGCGCGGGATGCGGTCGATGAGGCCCATGGCCTTGCAGTCTTCGAAACCCTTCGCGAGGGCGCTCACGTTGCCGAGGTTTCCGCCCGGGATAATCACGGTGTCGGGCACCTTCCAGCCCATTTCCTGGCAGATTTCAGGAGAAATCGTCTTCTGGCCTTCCACGCGGAGGCTGTTCATGGAGTTCGCGAGGTAAATGCGGTTGTCGGCGGTCACCTGCTGCACAATCTTCATGCAACCGTCAAAGTCGGTGTCAAGGGCGAGCACGATGCTGCCGTTAGAAATCGGCTGAATCAGCTGGGCGACGCTGGTCTTCCCGGCGGGGAGGAACACGATGCTCGGAATGCCGGCCTTCGCGCAGTAGGCGCTCAAGGCTGCGGAGGTGTCGCCGGTAGAGGCGCAGGCCACGGCGTCTATTTCGTGAATACCCTTCTTGATGATGTGGTTCACCTGGCTCACGAGGACCGTCATGCCGAGGTCCTTGAAGCTGCCCGTGTGGGAGTTGCCACAGAGCTTCACCTTCAGGCTCTTGATGCCCATTTCCTTGGCCAGCGGGGCCGCGTCAAAGAGCGGGCTCCAGCCTTCGCGCATCGTGACGATGTCTTCGAGGGGCATGTCGGGGAGCACCATTTCGCGCTTGCTCCAGATGCCGCTCATGTCGGCCGGTTCAAAGCTCATGCGGCGTTCGGCAAAGAGCTTCTTCCATTCGTCGGGGCTCTTCTCGGCAAGTGCTGCACGGTCATGTTCGACTTCGAGCAGGCTTCCGTCCACCTTGCTGCGGTAAATGACGTCGGTCAGCGGGTAAGTATCGTCCCCGTTGATGTTCCTAAAATGCGCGTTAAATTGGGCCATAATGTCCTCTTGATTTTACGAGCGCAAATATAGCAATTGTGGCAACTAGTTGCCAGTTGTTTGTTGCTAGAGAAGACTGTCTGCGGGTGCTTTTGTGCTATCGGCCGGAACATCGGGTGTTTTACAGTCCTTGATTGCCTTGCCGACTTCTTCGCGGATGGAGTCCAGTTTTGCCTGGTAGCGCGGGTTTACGGTCGTGTCGCCGTCACAAATCTGGGTCCTTGCGTATTCGCCCTCGTCATACGGGAACGAACGATTGACGCATGTGCGTACGCTGTCGGTGACGTTTTCGCCGGCTGCAGCGAGACTGTCCAGTTTTTCATTTATACAGTTGTTGGAAACTTCGTTTTTTTCTACGAAATCCGCCTTTTGGCAAAGCGGGGACGGGGCTGCGGAACTGCTGGAAGCCTCGCTGGAGCTGCTAGTGAAACTGGAACTGCTGTTGAACAAACTGTCATATGCGGCTTCTGTATAAATTAGCCCATCCTTCGCCCTTAAATTTGTATAGGTCTTGCCGTCGGAACACTTGTATTCAAAGCGGACTCTCATTTGGTTCATGCATGCAGGAACCCCGTAAACGGGTTCCGCATAGAAGTCGGAGCAATTTTCCAGGTCGTCTTCTATTTTAGCCAATTCCTCGATAGAACGAGTCGTGTTGTTCTCTAGGTCAGCTTGTAGAGAAGGACAGGTTCTGGACCTATCACTTTTTGTGCTTAAGTACACACATTCACTGTAGATGATTTGCTCTGAGGTGCAGGTGACGCTCGAATCGCTGGCGAGCCTGTATTGCTCGGCGCTGCTGCTGGAGAGGTTGTCTGCCGGAGTCGAGGAAGACGATTCGGGAGATTCGCTCGATGTCGCTTCGGAACTGCTGGATGTCTCTTCAATAGAGGCCGAAGAAGGCGGTTTGAGGGACTCGCTCGATTCCGGGGCGGAATCGTCGGTGCCAATAGTGCCGTAAAGGGGTTGGGCGTTGTCGGAGCAACTTGCCCAAAAAACGGCCGTTACGGATAGTAAAAACTTGCCTAGTCGTAATCTGAACTTCATGAAAATCCTCCTACTTTATTCAAAATATATGTTTTTTTTTGAACGGCGTACACGTAGTGCTGTTTTTTCCCGTTGACTTTATGTCTATGGACGGCTTATTGCGATATGACGGTCTTTTGGATGGGAAAATTGGGCGAAAACAGGGCTCTTTTTCTATATTTATGCCCGAAAAAAGTGTTCAATTCGATACGGAGTACCGAGTGAAGAAGAAAAAAGTTGTTTTATTGTCTTTTTTGACGATTTTGGCGTTAACGCTGTCGGCGTGCCTGTTTGATTCCGACAACAACGCCCTCAGCGGCTGGCTTAAAGACCAGGGCCTGCCGGATAGCTACAGGGTCCAGACGCTTACGGTAGACGGACTTTTGCCCGTGTCTGCAAAGACGTATGAAGGGCGCAAGGTGTTTTCTGCTTCGGATCGCGCCCTCTTGGGGGCGCAGGCCGGAATTTCGCGCGACTTGGTGCTCGATATCGCTTTCCGCGATTCTGCCTTCTTTGCCGAGCTTGACAATGCTGATTCTGCAATCTCCTTCGTTGCCCTTTACGTGTTCAACCCATTCTATACCGCGGACGAGTTCCCCAGCGATTCCTTGCCTTATGAGGAAACGCTCGAGATGAACGTCAGTTGGAAGGTGGAACGCGGAAAATCCAAGGATTTCAACGACAGCATTGCGAAGATTGCCGATTCTACATGGCACGCGGAACTTGAGGAATGGGAGGCGGACAATTCTGCCGACACGACTTATGAAATTTCCGTGGGGGCAAAGGATTCTGTGGTGACGTTCGTTTTGCCCCTCGCCATCATGGAAGATATCAAGAAGGCGGGCCCTGCCTGCCGTATGCAGATTCGTCTCTCTGCACCGAACGCGAAACACATGTACCGTTTTTACGGATCGAGCAATGCTTCCTTTGCGACCATATTCCGCATGAGGACTTTCTTGGATGAAGAATATAAGGATAAGGCTGCTTCGCCCTTTAGAATGGCGAACGTGCTTACCTATAACGAAGATTGTGGCGATTGCCTGGTGCTTCATGGCGGTGCTTTCGATTCTCTGGTCGTGGAGTTCCCGTCCAAGGAAATTATGGAAGCCCTGGCAGAATTTTATGGCGACGACTTCCCGTTTGCGGAAGGCGATGGCTTCGACGTGCGCCAGGCCGTGGTCCTTGCTCAGTTCACCTTTGCCCGGGACGATTCCGGGAGCGAGAGCGAACTGGGACTGCCCGTGCAGGTTGTTGTTGGCTCGTTCATCGACAGCATGGGCACCGAATTGCGCAAGATGGAAAACTACAAGCTGAACCGCCCGCAGGTTGTCGAATCCGGACATCCGAACATGGTTTTCTTTGATGGGGATTCCCTTTCGCTGCAGGTCACTCTGGGCATGCGCAGCTTCATCAACCAGGCGCGAAACGGGGACAATTTCAAGATGATGCTCCGCCTTGGCTTCCCCGTGTTGCAGGCGAAGGATTCGACCTACATGAACTACGAGACGGCGGAAGGGGATACGAGCTTCGTGTTCCTCGGCGTTTTCGATTACAACCGTTACGACTTTACATCGATGATGAACCAGCCGGCGACCCTGAAGCTCTGGCTTGCAACCAAGCGGGGTGAAGAATGAAAAAGCTTTTTGGATTGATCCTCTTTTTTGCGGCTCTTGCCTCTGCCTCGATGATTGGCGTCGATGCTCTGGGCGAGGAGCAGATTGCTAGCGGGTCTGCGGGGGCCGCGGGTCGTGGCTTTGCGGGCGGTGCCAAGACGGGCGAGGCCGAAGGCTTTGTCGTGACGAACCCTGCACGAATCGCCTTCGATACGAAGGTCGTGTTCAACCTGAACTTCTTGATGGATCTGTATTCTGCCGAGAGCCACGGCAAGAGCTATTTCACCGAGACGCTTTCTCTTCCCTCGTTCAACCTCTCCTTCCCGATGGGGGACTTCGGTGCTTTGGGACTCTCGCTCTGGCAGAGCTATTCGACGTCGCTTCTCGAGGACGTGAAGGATTCCGTAAGCAATGCCGATGCCAAGATTGAATACCAGGGTAGCGTCTACGAGATTATCCCGAGCTATGCGGTGAGGCTCCCGTTCTTCCGTGGTGTTTCGCTGGGCTTCTCGGTCCACATCGTCCTGGGCAGCAACATGAGGAGCCTTACGCTTGGCCCCGACAACAGCGATGTTTCCGAGGATGACGCATGGGCGACCAATAACTCCTTGCTCACGGACTACGTGGAAGGTTCTTGGGAAATAGAGAACCATCCTGCCTACTACACGGGTTCCGTGATGTACAGGGGCCGCGTGGCGTCATTCTACTTCTCCTATACTACGGGGCATACGCTCCTGAACAAGCTCGACTTTGATTTCCGCTTCTCGGAACTTGACACGCTAGTGCCGAACAGGATCGACCGTACCATCGATGTCCCTGCAATGTTTGCGACGGGTATCAATTACCGCCTGGCCAGGCGGCATAACGTGATGGCGGACTTGCAGTGGCGCTCGTGGGATGCCGACATTGAAAATATCGGACACAGCTACGACATGCCCTCCTATACGGAAACGCAGAGCGATTTTGTCGTGTCCGTCGGTTACCAGCGCGACGGAAGCGGACTTTACTACGACCCCTACTGGGACAGGATTTCTTATCGTGCGGGCGCCTGGTACAAGAACTGGTACATCAAGGACGTGTTCGAGATGGGCGGTTCTATTGGCGCTGCATTCCCTCTCGGAAAGAAGGGGACGACCATCGACCTTGCTTTGCAGGGCGGCAAGCGCTTCTCTGATTCCAAGGCCAACTGGGAAGAGACGTTCATGGCGATTCGCCTCGGCTTGATGGGAATCGGGTCCTGGGGACAGACGCGCAGGTAAGTTTTATTGAAGGAGGCTGTAATGGCTACGAAAAAGACAAGTGCTACAGTTAAGGCTAAAGCGTCGAAGACGACGGTCGAGAAGGCCGTGAAGAAGACGACCGCGACAATCAAGTCGGCTGTGAAGAAGGTGGCAAGCAAGGCTGCCGAAACGGTCTCGGCTAAGAAGCCGGCGGCAAAGACAGCCGATAAGGCCGCGAAGGCTACGGCTCCGAAAAAGACGGCAAAGTCCATTGTGAAGACTGCCGCAAAGACCATTGCAAGCGCAGTGGTGAAGCCTGTTGCGAAGGCTTCTGCCAAGTCCGCCCCGAAGGCGTCCGAGCAGACCGATGTCGTACTGAAGTCGACCGCCAAGAAGCCGGCCAAGGTTGCTGTAAAGCCTGCCGTGAAGATTCCTGCTGCGAAGGCTGCCGCGAAGCCTGTCACCAAGACGGCGAGCATGGCCCAGAATTTTGATCCGGAATACCTCGTGCTCATGCAGAAGGATCCGAACTGGATGCAGGCCTTCTGGGAAGTCTCCGAAGACCGTATCAAGCGCGCGAAGAAGGGCAAGGGCAAGCTTGTGCTCCGCCTGTTCGATGTCGCTGGCGACCTCACCGTGAAGCGCGCCAAGAAGCGCAAGTTCCGCGACGTGGAAGTCCCCGCCGACGCCCGCAGCTGGTATGTGGAAAACAAGGCTTCCGCATCCACGGTCGCCGTACTCGGTTTCGCCGACGGCAAGAACTTCATGCCGCTCGTGGAATCCGTACCCGTACAGGCCTATTCTCCGGAAGGCTCCGAAGTGAATGTGGATGACGTGTTCGTAAAGGCGTCCCTCGGCGGTGCCGCCATGGGCGGTTTCGGCAGCTCGGGGCTTTCGAGCATGTCCGCGAAAACCTGGCTCGAACAGATGGCTGGCGGCCTTTCGAGTTCCTCGGGCTCCATTTCCTCGGGTGCGCTTTCGAGTGCGGCGCTCAAGAGCAACAAGCTCGAACTCCCGAAGGATTCCGTGAATTATGGCAAGGACTTTTTCCTGTGGGTGAAAACTCGCCTTATCGTTTACGGCGGAACGCGTCCCGATGCCCATTTGCAGGTGCGCGGAGAACCCTTCCCGCTGAACCCGGACGGCACTTTCAGTTTCGAAGAGGATCTGCCCGATTCCACGAAGATCATCCCGGTGTTCGCGACCGACAAGGATGGCGACTTCCCGACAACGATTGTCCCCATCGTGGTCAAGCGCACCGAGTAGGCGAGCCTGCTCGATTGGACAGGGAGGGTTGATTGACCGCGCCCGGCAAAATACATCTGCTGCTGCATGCGCACCTGCCTTTTGTGCGCGAACCCGACTATGACCGGTTCTTGGAAGAGAACTGGTTCTTCGAGGCTATGGCGGAAACCTACCTGCCGCTGGTGCAGATGCTCTGGCGCCTGCAGGAGAAGGGCGTGCCGGGGATTCTCAACCTGAGCGTGTCGTCGTCGCTGCTTGCGATGATGACCGATCCCTTGCTCCTTGAAAAGTTTACGGAGCATCTGCGTCGACAGCTGGATCTCATCGAGAGAGAGCGGGACCGCACCTACGGAAACGAGGATCTCGCTACGGTGGTGGATTTCTATTACCGTCGCCAGATTGCGCTGATAGATTGTTGGGAGAACGATTGCGTTTGCGAAATTGTTCCCGTGCTGAAGCGCCTGGAGGATTGCGGCAAACTTACGCTTTTGACCTGCGTGGGGACGCATCCCTTCTTGCCTGCGTACCAGTCCGATGTGCAGTCCATCCGCTTGCAGCTGGGCGTTACGGTCCGTGCGTTCGAGGAAGCGTTCGGGCGCAAGCCGCGTGGACTCTGGCTTCCGGAATGCGGATACTTCGAAGGACTCGACTTTTTGCTTGCCGAATTCGGTTTCGAATATTTCTTCCTCGAGACCCATGGCGTGCTTTTGGCAAAGCCCGCGCCCAAATACGGCGTATTTGCGCCAATAAAGACCCCTGCGGGGCTTTATTGCATGGGCCGCGAGCAGAGCAGCTCGATGGAAGTCTGGAGCCGAAAAACGGGCTATCCCGGGCATCCCGAGTATCGCGAGTTCTTCAAGGATATCGCGACCGAACGCACCCCCGGTTATCTCGGCGACTATTTCATGGCGGGCGATACCCCTATCGAAACGGGCCTCAAGTATTACCGGATTACTGGCAGCGAGGAAAAACAGATTTACCGCCCGTGGAATGCGATGCGCCTTGCCGAAGACCACGCACGACTCTTTATTGCGAACCGCGAGGCGACCGTCACCGAGCTTCTCCCGAAGATGGACGGCAATAAGGTTTCGATACTTTGTCCCTACGATGCGGAACTCTTTGGGCACTGGTGGTTCGAAGGACCGCTCTTTATCGAGAAAATGTTTGAACGTGCCGCAAGTTCGAATGTCGTGGAAATGGCCTCGCTCGAATCCACGATGCATTCTTCTTGCGATTCGGATGTCCACAGTCCCATATTCTCGTCATGGGGCGAGGGCGGCTTCGGCGAAGTCTGGATGAACGACGAGGTCTGTTTTGCTTATCCGCTGTTTTTCCGTATGCGCGGGATGATGGATTCGTTCAAGAAGGCTCTTGTCGCCCGCGAAAAGAGCGGCAAGAATGCGCAGACAAAACTCTTCCGGCGGTTCTACGAGCAGATGGCGCGCGAACTCCTGCTGTTCCAGGCTTCGGACTGGGCGTTCATGATTCACAACAGGTCTGCCGCCGAATATGCGAAGGCTCGTGAAAACGGCCATTACAAGAATGTTTGTGCGCTTTATGCCGCAGCAATGACAGGCCTTGCGATGGGCCGCAAGAAACCCGATACGTCGCTCCTTGTCCAGCTCGAAAGACAGGACAATCTCTTCCCGTGGATCGGGGAACTGCTCTAAAATAGGACTAACCTGCCTTTTTTGGAGCGTTTGGTCCTATCAAAGACCCGTTTTTGCTAAGCGTTTTAACTCAACTCGCCAAAACTGCTTGCTGAGATAGGACTAAATCACTTTTTTTGGAGTGTTTGGTCCTATGATTTAGTGCTTTAGCGTTTCAAGGATAGGACTAAAACGGTTTTTTCTTCGATTTAGTCCTATTTTTTGCCGATACGGGCATTTTGACTTCTAATAAACGACGATAAACTTTTCCGTCTTCCCGCTGGAACCGGCGCGGAAGCGATATACGCCCGGCTTCATTTTCGATTTGATGATGTCGCCGTCGATGCAGTGCGCCGCTCTCGTGTAGGGCTCGCGCATGACGAGTTCCCCGCGCCCGTTCCTTATCTCGATAAAGTTTTTTGACTCGGGCAGCGGGGTAAAGCAGAGCTGCCCGGATCCGCGCCAGGGCACGGGGTAGGCTCGCAGCGTGGAATCGCGAACGAGGATGGGAATGTATTTTGCGGTATCGATGCGGCTGAAAATCCATGTGAGGGAATCGGCGGCAAAACTGTCGTTCACGATGGAATCAAGAGTCGCCGTCGTGTGCACCTTGCGAAGTTCGGCCTTGCCGAACTGGAAGAGAGCCGCCGTTATCTTTCCCTTGAAGTCCTTGATGTTCGGGATTCCGCCCCTGAAGAACGAGTAGGCGAAGTTGGTGGTGTCGGGCTCGAACGATTCCCTCGTACGAATCAGCGGATTGTTCCAGCGCGGCTGATCGGGCGAAATCCATTCGCTGGAATCGATGGCGGCGGCCCGGATCCCGGAGAAGGAGAGCCTGGTTGCAAAGTCGTGGAACACGTTTCCGATGTCGAGTCCTTTTTGGCCAAGAACGGCCTTCAGAACCTCTTCGAATGGTGTGCCGGGATGCTTCGCGTATTGTTCCCAGATGTTTCTGTCGAAGAACTTGTCGATGTGGTTGTAGAGGTCGATGAACAGGAGGCTCACGCCATAGTCGCTCATCCTGTCGATGGATGACCCCGTTTCCTGCATGAAGGTGGAAATGTGGAAAAAGTAGTCGTCGATGTCGGGAGCGCCGGCTTCCTCGATTCCGACCGCGGAAGCTTCTGTCCAGAACGTGCTGTACTTGAATAGGTCCATGTACTGCAACTGGATTGCGTGGTAGAATTCGTGGAATGCGGTGACGCGGATGCCCTTCGCCCATTCCTCCGCATAGGAGTATCCGTATGCGGCGTTGGTAAGGGGTTCGGTAGAAACTGTGTACGGGCAGGACTTGCCTCCGACATCTACCGTATCTGTCGTCACTCCGGATTCGGGAACGTAATAGAAGTCGTTGTCGATGATGATTTGCGACTTGCGGTAGTCCTTTTTATAGTCGGGATGGGTGACGCCAAAGCATCCGTTGCAGCTTGCGGCTTTTAGGACGTCGTAGGGGTCGCGCAAAAAATCGATTTCGACAACCTCGATGGGGTAGAGCCCTGCCTTGACGGCTTGCCTGTAATGGTGCGTCGTATCGCGACCCTGAGGCTTTCGCATGCCGAGCTTGTCGACTTCGAATTCGAATGCGTTTTCAAGGGATGCCTTGAGGCTGTCGATGAACGGAAGCGTCGTGGCGTGGAGCCCCGAGAGAGTATAGAAAATCTGGAAGTGTTCCGTTTCTTCGCTGTAGACGCTGTCGTAGTAGGCTTCGGCTTCGCAGAAGCTTGGTGTACTCCTCGCGGAGATGGGCGCCTTTCCTTTTTTTTGGAAATTGTCGATGGAAAATATGGTCCCGCACTTGTGCGCCTGTGCGGGGACAATCGCTGCGGCGAGGATTGTCGCCGTTAAAAGTAGAGCCCTGGATATGGCGGGGGTGGCGCTAGCGTGCATTTTCTAGAACCTCCTTCGCTCTTGAAACAACGTTGTCCGGAACTTCGAGCGCCTTCTGGTGGCGCGGCTTAATGGTCGCGTCTACGATGAGCGGGGCGTCTATCGCCCAGTGCTTTTGCACAAAGCGTTCGTTCAGCCCGTAGATGTCCTGCGCGGGGTCGGAACGCGTGAACGTTAGCCACAGGAAATCGTCCAGGCTCTTTTGCGTGTTGCCCCCGATGGTGGAGGTGTCGTCCACGATACTCACCCACGGGTAGTTCTCGCGGACTTCCCAGCTTGCGAGGGCGTCGCGGAGTTGTGCGATGTTTTCGGGAGCGGGGGCGCCGCCGTTTAATACGCTACCGTTATTGCCGCCATCCCACTGTATGGCGAGCACGCCCTTCATGGCGATTCGTGCATTGCTGAAGCCCACGGGCAGCTTGAGCCCGTCGAGGTCGCCCGTGCACTTGCGTAGTTCGCGGCACTTGACGCCTGCTGCGGCAATCACGAGTTTGGAGCCGTGATTGAGACGCGTTCCCGTGTAGTCGAGCGTGTCGATGAAGGTGGATGTCTGAAAATGCAGGTCACGTGCGAAGTCTACGTGCTCCAGTACGTGCGCGAAGAATGCGGGAACGTCGCGGACGTCCAGCGATCCGGACGCGTCTTCTTTCGCGGCGAGCATCAGGTACTTCGCGAGCGATACCTGGTTAAAACCGAGCAACGCGTTGGCCGTCTTCAGGAGTTCGAGCGGTTCGCGTTCCTCGGGCCTTATGTAGGGTATAAAGTTTTCCTTCGCAATGGCGAGGCACAGCGGGTGCACTCCCGACGCGTCGACCGCGTGGACCGCCTCTACGCCTGGGAGCGACGAGGGGACCATCGTCCGGGTAATGTCGTGGATGAACTCGCCGAAAATCGTGTCTTCTTTCGGGGGCCTGCCTACGGAGGTGAACGGGTAAATCGCGTTCTTCTTGCAGAGCACCTTCTTCACCTTCAGGTAGGGGAAGAGGTGCTTGCCGGAGTAGTAGCCCACGTGGTCGCCAAATGGCCCCTCGGGCTTGAGTTCGGGAGCGACCTCTCCCAGGATGCAGAAGTCCGCATCGCTCGAGACGATGTAGCCCTCGTGCATAAAGTAGCGGAAGCGCCGCCCGCCGAGCATTCCGGCGAAGGTGAGTTCCGAAAGGTCCTCGGGCATGGGCATCACCGCGGCAATGGTATGTGCGGGCGGCCCGCCCAAGAACACGCTCACCTTGAGCGCGCGGCCTTCCTCGATGGCCTTCCGGTGGTGCCGTGCGATGTCGCGGTTAATCTGGTAGTGGATGCCGCATTCGTCGGGGGCAAAGTCGTTCCCCGCGATTTGCACGCGATACATGCCGAGGTTCGCAGTGAGAATCTTCGCGCCGTCACTCGGGAGTGTCGCCACCTGCGGGAGCGTGAGGAACGGCCCGCCGTCTTCGGGCCAGCCTACGATTTGCGGGAGGTCGGCGAGCGTGCATTCCTCGAAGTCGCGGATGCTGCCCGAACACCTGGGGAGTGAACGGAAGCCTGCCTTGGCCGCGCGTAACAACGTGGCGGGGCCCGCATGCCTAAAGAATTCTGCGGGGTTCGACTTGAACAGGACCGCGGTCCTTGTGCTTTCGAGCGTGTCGTGGAACAAAAAGTCCATGCGTTCGCGCGTGCCGAAGATGTTGCATGCGGCGCGGAACCTGCTCCCTTTTACCTTCTCGAAAAGCAGTGCCGGCCCCTTGCTGTCGAATGCCTGCCGGGCGATTTCTGCCATTTCCAGGTACGGGTCCACCTCTTCGTGGATACGTCTGAGCATGCCTGCCTTTTCCAGGTCAAGCAGTGCTTGTTCCAGTGAGGAATACATGGCGGAACCCCCGGTGCGGGCTTAACCCGCCGTGGCACCCAGGTCGAGGGATTCGAACGCCTGCGTCTTTTTCTGGGATTCGATGGAAAGCATCACGTCGCGGGTATCCTTGCGGGCAAAAATGCCGTAAACGAGGTTCGCGTTCGCCATGAGCCCCGCAAAGACCTCCTCGGATATGCCGATGAAGCCCTGGAAGGAGAACTCGTCGTAGCAGGTGGTCATGTGGCCTTCGGGGGCGAACTTATGGCTGCCCGTGAATCCGCGGAACGGACCCTGCCCCAGGCGGACGGTGACCTGGTTTTCCTTGACCGAACTGATGATGCCGGTCCACTTGATGGCCTTGAACCCGCACTGGAGGTGGTAGCGGATGGTCGCACCGGGAACGAGTTCTTGGGGGAATACGTAGTGAAGGAGCGGGGTTTTCCCGATAGTCAAGTTCATGGGAGCGTATCGAAGCGTTTCCAGGACATTGGGAAGCGAGAACTCTTGCCATGAAGTTTGACTAAACTGTACCATACATCAAGTAATTTAGCAAAAAAAATGCGAAAAAGGAGCAAAAAGTTGTGATTATGCCGGCTCGAACATGTCGATGCGCTTCTTGTGCTTGCCGCCCATGAATTCCGTTTCGAGGAACTTGGTGGCGAAAACTTCGCACTGGGCGTAGGCGATGATGCGGGCTCCCATGCAGAGCACGTTCGCGTCATTGTGGAGACGCGTGAATTCGCAGGAGGTGAGGTCGCCTACGACTGCCGCACGGATGCCCTTGTGCTTGTTCGCGGCCATGCTCATGCCGATGCCCGTGCCGCAGATGAGGATTCCGCAGTCGGCTTCCTTGCTAGTCACCTTGTTGCAGACCTTGTCCGCAAAAATCGGGTAGTCGCACGATTCCGTGGAGTCCGTTCCCATGTCAAGGACTTTGTAGCCCTTGCCTTCCAGAAACTTGACGAGCTTTTCCTTGTATTCGAACGCGGCGTGGTCGCAGCCGATAGCGATGGTCTTGAACATTTTTTGACTCCTGGAGTTGCGGAAGGAAAGGTTCTTCCCCGCTTTATTTCGTCCTGCAATATAGTTAATTCATCGGATAATGACCGGGCTGGAGGTCCGTTCGTGCGCAAATAAATCTATTTTTCCATTTGAGAGGTTTGATTCCATGACCAAGTATGTTTTTGTCCTGACAAGTTCCCCGAAGGATTTTTATTGCGAGCAGACGCTCGTGGCGGTTGCATCTCTCCGGGTCCACAATCCGGGTGCATTTGTGACGCTCTTGACCGACGACAGGACGCTTGCGACTCTCACCGGTAACCGTGCCGCCCTCAAGGATGCGGTCGACGAGATCAAGGCGCTCACGCTTGACGAAAAACTCACCCCGATGCTTCGTTCGCGTTTCCTGAAGACCTCGATAAGGAACGTGATTGATGGCGATTTCTTGTTCCTCGATTCCGATATCGCTGTCGTGGGTGACCTCTCAATTCCAGAGGAATGGAAAGGCGGCATCTACGCGGTGCTCGACTTCCACACGAACCTCTCGAAGGCAATCAACCGCAAGAAGGTCCTGAACAACGCGAAACGCATGGGATTTTCGCCGATTCTGAACGACCAGCTTTTCAACAGCGGTGTAATGTACGTGCCGGACACTCCCGAAATGCACAAGTTCTTCGAAACCTGGCATACGCTCTGGGAGGAGTGCGTGACGAAGGGATTCCCCTACGATATGGCGAGCCTCGCCGAGACGGATTTCAGGTCGGGTTATGCCATCAGACAGATGCCCGGCGGCTGGAACTGCCAGCTCGCTTACGGCAACCGGTTCTTGCCTACGGCGAAGGTGCTCCACTTTTTCGGGTCCCGCATTATCGATACGCGCGGTCGCAAGGTTCCCGAGAGTATGAACCTTTTCTTGCCGAAAATCCTGCGTCGCGATTTCTATACGAACCTGAAAAATTTGCCTGTCACGGTCAATGCCGACAGGTCGGTGCATATCGACGGGTATTACGACGACGTGATTGCGCATGCGAAGGAAGCCTTCGAATTCCAGACGAAGAAGGTGGGTGCAGCCGGTGCCTACATTATCCGTAGCTACGCCTTCGCAAAATCGCTTGCGTGGCTATACAAGAATATCCCTATACTCGTGAAACCCCTGGAATTGCTCGGAAAGATTTTCTCCTAGAACGAAACTGTGGCGTAGGTAAAAAAAATGAACGAAAAGAAATCCCTGATTGAAAGATTTTCGAACTGGTACATACCCCTGATTTGTGCCCACAAGTACAAGGCGCTGGCCTTCTACCTGCTGCTCGCCGTCCTCTGTGCGTTCCCGATTCTCGTAAAGCCGGGGCTCAAACTCGATGCGGACCTCTCGCACCTGCTTCCCGAAAATACGCCGAGCGTGAAGGCTCTTGAAGAATCTTACCAGCGTTTCGGATCTACCGACCGCTTCATGATTGCCATCCAGAGCGAGGACGTGGAACTGGTCGCCGCTCTGCAGGATTCCATCAGCGATTACATCCGCAAGAACTGGCAGGGCGACTACGTCTCGACGCAGGTGGACAACGACAACAAGTTTTTCAAGGACAATGCGCTCCTCTACTTGCCGGTCAAGCATCTCGAACACATCCGCGACAACCTCGAAGACCTGCAACTCGAAATAGGGCGCAAGAACGGCCCCCTGGTCGTCGATTTGCTGGGCGATGCTCCCGCTTCCGATTCTGCAGGCGGAACGGCATCTGCGGCGCCCACCAAGAAGGAACGCGTGTGGTTCGATGCGAACCTGCCGCAGGAACTGGGACTTCCCGACGAGGCGGTGAGCGCGTTCGATACGTTTTTCAAGAAGGGCGAGGAAGAATCCGCAAAGAAGGACGACAAGTCTCCCGAAGCCGAGGAATGGGACAAGAAAAAGCCTGTCCCGGCACACCTGAAGACGCGCCTTATCGGTTGCCCGCGTCCGGACAGTACCGGAAAGATTCTCTTCAACGGCGTGGTGAACGCGAAACTTCTCAGGCCCTCGACCGATTACGAGTTCGTGACGCGCATTCTCGCGCGGACCGATTCCCTGCTTGCTTATTTCAACTCCAAGACATATCCCGTGCCGACGCGCTTTACGGTGGAAGGGACTTACGAAGGCCTCAAGGAAGTGGATGACGTGGCGAACGATTCCATCTTCTCGTTCGGCATCAGCCTGGTGCTCATCATCTTCCTCACGATTTTCTTCTTCAGGAGCGTGAAGGGCCCGATTCTGGTGACTGCTTCGGTGCTGTACGCTTGCCTCCCGACGCTTGCGTTTACTGCCCTCTTCTACGGGAAGCTGAATCCGTTCACGGTATTTGTCGCTTCCATCATTCTGGGCATCGGCATCGACTACTCGATTCACATTTTGGGCACTTCGCAGAAGTTGCTGCACAAGCATGCGACTTTGGAAGAAGTCCTGGAAGCGGCCCAGAGGAAGATGCTCAAGCCGTTCTTCCTTGCAAGTTTCACGACTATCGCCGCGTTCCTCACTTTGCTTGCGGCACACTTCCGCGGCTTCTACGAGTTCGGCGTGGTGGCGTCGATGGGCGTATTGTTCAGTATGCTTACCTCGGTGCTCGTGCTTCCGGTCTTTATCAAGTGCATGGGGGGGATCCCGAAGGCGCCCGATAACACGCTGTTGCCCAAGTCCTGGGACGAGGATAAAATCCGTCGCTTTTTCAAGTACGCGGCTCTTGCAGGCTTTGCGCTCGGTGCCGTTTCGCTCTGGTTTGCCCAGGATGTGGACTTTGAACACAACCTGCGCAACCTGCGTCGTGTCTCGACGGAAAAGAAACAGGAAAACGGCATCAACACGAGCGTGACGCGTACGAACAACCGGGCCACTTCTACTCCTGCGGCCGTCATGGGAAGCAAGGCCGAACAGCTCGACATGCTTTACGATACCCTGATGGTGCGTCTGCATGTGGAAAAGGATCCTACGCTCCGGAGTTTCCTCACCCTGAAGTCGTTCGTGCCGTCGCTGGATTCCCAGGAACGGCGCCTCGAAATTATCGAGGAAATCCGAGACCTGGTTGAAGCTCGCGTGTTTGACCGTGCCGAAGGGGAGGATTCCGCAAATATCGCGAATCTCCGGAACCTGGCCTCCGTCGAGAAGCCTTTTACGGCCGAGGATATTCCCGAATGGGCGCTCGACCTGCTCCGTGAAAAGGACGGCAGCTACGGAAAGATTGGCTTTATCTACGGCAATTTCCCGAGTTGGGATGCGAAGGCGCTTCATAACTTCCAGGATCGCTACAGCCACTGGAATTTCGACGGCGAGGACCTGCGCACGTTCTCTTCGCAGTTCATCCTTTCCGATGTCATCGAGTCCGTGAAGCAGGATAGCTTCAGGCTTGCTCTCGTGATAATCCTGGTTATTTTCGGTACGCTCGTGGTTTCGTTCCGGAAACCCAAGCTGTTTGCGGCGGGCTGCATCTCCTTTGGAATGGGAACGCTCCTGACGCTTGGACTTTTGGGTGTCCTTACCGACCTGTTCGAGTTCGGGAAAATCAGTATATACAACGTTATCGTGATTCCGATGGCGCTTGGTATCGGTATCGATTCCACCATCCACATGATAACATCCTGGATGAGCGACAAGAACATGACCCTTCGCCAGCTGATGGACACCACGGGCAGAAACGTGATGGCAAGTTCCACGACGACTATCGCGGGCTTTGTCGGGTTCCTGTTTACGACGCACCGCGGTCTCAAGGGCATCGGCGACCTCGCCTGCATCAGTATCGCTATGTTCCTCATCACGAGTATCGTGTTCACGATGTTCCTTTGCGGAACCTGGCTCAAGAAAAAAGAATGAAAATCATACTTAGGAGGAAACATGAAATCAAGGTTGGGGAAACGCTCGCGCCGATTATGCAGTTCAAGGGGAACGTAGGCGATTGCGGCCCCAAGAGCGAATACACCAAAACGGTTGACCACCGAAGGCTGCGCCTGTATGTGAAAGCCTGCGTTGAATATGACTAGCGTCGCTGGGGCTATTTCGTAGCTATTTCGCGGTAAAGTTCAAGCTGGCGGGTGAAACTATCCTGCCAGCTGAATTTTTCGGCGTAGGCACGGGCTTTCTGCTTCATGGCGGCCATGTCGGAATGGTAGAGTTCCACGATGGCGTCGGCGAGCGCTGCGGGGGTGCGTTCCTTGAGGATGGTCCCTGCTCCCGATTCCGTCACGTGCTCGAAGGCGGCTCCCGCGGCGGCTCCCACCTGGGCGTTCCCGCTTGCCATGCTCTCGAGGATGGAAAGCCCGAAGGTTTCCCAGCCCGATAGGGCGAGCCCCAGGTCCACGCTTGCATAGTAGCGCGCCATCTCGTCGATGGAATTGACGAACCCGATGTAGCGCACGTGTTCGTACTTCCGTGCCGCTTCCTCGACCAGCGGGAGGCTCGGCCCCGTGCCCGCGAATACGATGGCGGGCTCGTGCCGAAGCTTCTGCGTCAGGATGTCATAGGCGCCGAGCAGAAGGTCGATTCCCTTCTCGTTGCAGTGCCTGTGCGGGAAGAAAATGGTGAGGCGTTCGGGACATCCCGCCTTGAGTTCCTGGACGAGGGCTTCGTCTCGCTTTGTAGGCGAGAACATCTGGATGTCGCAACCCAGCGGAATCCAGCGCGGGTCGGGGAGCCCGTTCTTGCGGAGTCGCGCCATCGCTTCTTTCGAGGATGCCTGGATGCAGTCGAAACCCTTGAATTCCTTGCGGGCGTACCAGAACGCTTCCTTGCGGGCGAACGTGCCGATGCCTACGCCGAGTTTTTTCGCGACGGGGCGGCCCACGTAGGTCACGGGGAAATCCGCATGCCAGAACCCGACAAGTTTAGATTCGGGACTCACGCGCCTTGCCGCCCTGCGCACGACGGTCGGGAGGATATAGGGCGACCCCACCTCGATGATATCGGGCCTGTATTTCGCGAGTACGGGTTCCACCTGCGAGAGTTTCCAGATAAAGCGGTATTCCCAGTTGCCGGGGAACTTGAACGCCTGCACATGCTCGATGATAAGGCTATTGCTCTTGACTTCGGTGAATGTCTTTGAATCGGGCATCACGAAAACGGAACGGACACCTGCATCGGGACTTGCCGAAGCGAGTTTCTCGTAAAAAGCCATCTTTTGCAGATGGTAGCGGCGCACGCCACCGCCCGACGGACTCCAGAAGTTGTTGAAGTCTACGATGGTGAACATCAGGCTTCCCAGATGCGGTTGGAATTCTCGTCGATGGAGAGCTTGCCCTTGTAGAGGTTGTTGTTGCCGAGCCGCTTGGAATTGACCGTCAGGAAGAGCTCGTTGTCCTTGGCTTCCAGCCAGTAGATGGCGTCGGAGTCGCGCAGGTAGGCGCGGGGCGCTATCAGTTGGCCGTCGTCATCGACAAGCTCTCCGCCGATGAACAGCGGGATGTCGAGCGTCTTGTAGATGTCTAGCATGACCGACGAACGGCGCTCGTAGATATCCGCGAGGTCGGGACGGTCGGTTACCTTGAAATGGTCGACACCATCGATGATGACGACGAGGTCGTGGTGCTCGCGCTGTTCTTCCTTGAGGGTGGCGAGGAGTTCCTTGTTGTCGAATGCGGGCTGGTCTTCCCAGATTTCCATGCGGTTGTCTCGGACATAGCCCATGAGCTTGCGGGTCGCTTCGAGAATCTTTGCGTTGATGCCCTCGTCGCTGTTGCGCTTGCGCACATCGAGCACGGAGAGCCCGGTCAGCATGGCGACCATCCTGTCGAAGATCTGGCGGCGCGGAGTCTCGAGCGCGATGTAGATAAGCTTGAGGTCCTTGTTTGTCTCGATGAGGTCGAGAGCCATGCTCGAAAGGAGCGACGTCTTGAGGTTGAACGGATTCGAGGACACGTAGAAGATTCCGGACTGGATGCCGTCGATTTCCTTGGTGAATCTCGGGAAGGAGTCCAGCGGGAACCCGACGCATTCGTCGGGCGGGCATCCCATCGCCGTGTCGAGGTTTTCCTTGATGTCCTGCAGCAGCATGGAGCGGCGGTGCGTGTGGACGGTGTCCTCTTCGGTCGAGTCGATAAGGTTCAGAAGCTGGTCGGCGCCGTCGTTACGGACAAGCTGGTCGACGGTCACGTTTTCGGGGAGCACGATGGACTTGAAGCGGAGTCCCTGCGTTTCCGCCATCTTCAGGTAGTTCTGGATGCGGAATTCCTGCTCCCTGCGGTTCGCTTCGCGACGCAGGATCAGCGTGACGGAGTTTGCCCCGCAGGCCTTGAGCTTGTACAGGTGGCTCATCGTGAGGTCCTGGTACATGGTCGAGACCACTCCGGGGATGCCGGCGAGGTCGGCTGTCAGCGCATCGAACATGCCTTCGACGATGATGGGGCTTTCGTTATCGGGCTGGATGTTGAAGGGGATGTCGGTCGGGCCGGACGCATACGAGATGTAGGGGTTGTGCATCCCGTCGTCTTCCATGGAGCGTCCGTAGACGGAGTGGATGAGTCCCTTGGAGTTGCGTGCGGGGATGGTGATGCGGGGCTCGTGGTAGGCTTCCAGGTTGTCGAGGAAGAATGCGACCTGGTGGCGTTCGATGCCCGAAAGCATGCAGTAGCTGTAGAAGGGTTCGGGGTCGCCGCTGTAGTAGCCGAGACCATAGAGCTGGGCCTGTCCGATGCTCCAGCCGCGCTGGGCGAAGAAGTCGGCGGAAGAGGGGCTCTTGCAGGCGGCCCAGTGGCAGTAGCGCACGAAGTTTTCGAGCACGCGGGATTTTTCGCCGCCGATTTCCTTGATCCAGGGATGTTCGTCGGGTTCGGAATCCTGTTCTGTTTCCTGGGCTCCCAGGAACTCCATCGCTTCGGCGCGTGCGGCAGGTTCATCGAGGCCGTTGAAGCGGCTCCTCATCACGAATTCGACCAGGTCGCCTTCGCTTCCGCATTGCAGACAGCGGTAGCGCCAGTAGCCGAGCGCATCGTAGAAGAATAGCGACGTCTCTTCGGGCGAATGGAACGGGCAGCTTGCGATAAGGTTGCGGCCCCAGCGGCTCAGGGGAACACCGAGCTGTCTGGGGTGTGTTTTCTTGCGCATGATTCCGGCATGTTCTTGATCGATGACCATAAAAACCTCTCTGTCAAAATCTAATAAGAATTTGCCGCGAAGGCATCGGGCAAATGATATTTATCTAATTTGGAGGCATGATTATTCTTGGAATCGACCCGGGCTCTATCACGACGGGCTACGCCTTTGTCGAAAAGTCGGATGGGAAAGTCCGCGTCCTCGAATACGGGGTGCTGCATGCTCCGGCATCGCATGCCGTGGAAGACCGCCTGCTGCATATCGTGACGGATCTGGAAGCGCTGCTCGAACGCTACCGCCCCGACGCCCTCGCGATGGAGGGCGTGTTCTTCGCGAAGAACGCGAAGAGTGCGCTCGTGCTCGGGCACGTGCGCGGGGCGGTCCTTGTCGCATGCCGCAAGCGGGGCATGACGTTCAGCGAGTATCCGCCGAAGGCGGTGAAGCAGGCCGTCACGGGCGATGGTAGCGCATCGAAGGAGCAGGTCGCGAACCTGGTCTTCGCGCGTCTCGGAATCGAGCCTTCGGACTTGCCTCTCGATGCCTCTGACGCCCTCGCTATCGCCTGGACGCATGCGAACCCCTCGCCACTCTCTGCGGTTCTGGGCTCCCGTGCAAAAAGGGCTTCCGCTCGGAAGAAGGCGAGTGCCGCCGAATGGCGTGCCCTTGTCGAAAAGATGGGAGGAACCCTGCCGTGAACGGAAACAGCCTTTTGCCCTATGGTCTCGGGACGCCCGATCTTGTCGAATTCCAGAAAGGTTATTTTGTCCACAAGGATATTGTGGCGGACCTGGAATGCCTTTGCTCCTTGGCCCGCGACTGCGGCTTTTCCTTGCGCCTCGAATCGGCCTACCGTCCGTTCGAACGTCAGCTTTCCATCTGGAACCGGAAAGCCCGCGGGGAACTTGCACTGCTCGACGAATTCGGCAGGCCCATGGAACGCCCGCAGGATGAGGAAAAACTGATGTTCGCCATCCTCACGTGGTCGGCACTCCCCGGCGCAAGCCGCCACCATTTAGGGACCGACCTCGACGTGGTCGATGCGAACGCTTGCCCCGAAGGCTACGAGGTCGAACTCACTCCCGAGGAATCTACGGGAATGTTCGGCAAGTTTCACGAGTTCCTGGATTCCCGCTTTGCCGCAGGAGATGCGTTCGGTTTCAACCGCGTGTTCGTTCCCGGCCGCGGCAAGATCAAGCCGGAGCTTTGGCATATCGCGCACCTGCCCACATCGCGCCGTTTGCTGGAGAACTTCTCGCTCGAAGCCCTCCGCGACATCTACCGCGAGACAGACATCGCTTGTAAGGAGGCAATCCTTGCAAACCTCGATACTCTTGCCAAAAACTTCATCTATCCCTACTTTATCTAGAACGATGGGGGCGCGATGAAATTCGAACCGGAAACACGCGGCATCCTTCGCCAGGAAAGTTTTGAATACGGCCGCTCCGTGCTGGGCGCGCCGCTCCTCTGCTACCCGAGCCGCGGAAAGTGCAGGCTCCTTGTGCTTGCGGGAATCCATGGTGAAGAGCCCGAGACGACGTTCCTGCTTTCCCGGGCCGTACGCGCCTTCGAAAGGAACTTCGAACATATCGCCGTCGTGCTGTGCGCCAATCCCGACGGCGTCGCCCTTGGCACCCGCGGAAACGCGGACGGGGTCGACCTGAACCGCAACTTCGCGACTACGAACTGGGTGGCCGCTCCCGTGCTTTCGCGCTCCATTCTGGAAGCCGAACGCGATACCTCCCTTTCGCCGGGGAAATCGCCGGGATGCGAGCCGGAAACCCGCGCTCTAGTTTCCCTTGTCGAACGGCTGCAACCGGAATCGGTAATCTCCGTGCATTCCCCAATCGGCTGCATCGATGCCCCACGGTTCACGCCTGTCGTGGAACGTCTGCAGAGAGCGTTCGACCTGCCGTGGAAACCCGATATCGGATACCCGACTCCGGGAAGTTTCGGGACATGGTGCAAGGAACGCTCTCTCGAATGCATAACGCTAGAGCTCCCGCGCCTTGCGCCGGAGCTCCTGTTTGAACGTTATGGTGAATCCTTCGCGCGCTTCCTTGCGGCGCAAGATTAGTTTCCGGCCTTTGCCGCCTTCGCTTCTTCGATAATCCTGCCGCGCTGGACAAGCCCGACCGTGAACCCGATGACGAGGTAGCAGGCCACGAGGACAAGCAGGTATTCGAGGATGATCATCTTCTCGGTGATGAACATGAACCCCGACACGTAGGTAATGACGATAAGGACGGCCTGGAAGATATTGAAGGCCTTGTTCTTGCGGGGTTGCAGCTTGGGAAGGAATAGCGGGCTCACCATGAGGACTCCCGTCACGAGGAGAACCGCGATGGGAAGGTAGATGAGGGAACTGCCGGTGTCGCTGAAAAGTCCGATATTCTTGAGGAATACGATCAGGATGGCGTTGATTGCGCCTGCGAATGTGGACGGGAGTCCGGAAAAGTGGTGATGGTAGGAGTCGCTGTCGCAGGCGTTGTATTTCGCGAGTCGCATGGCGGCGCACAGCACGTAGATGGAGAAGGCGACCGCCATCAGGGGTATGTTCGCATCGAAGAACGGGGTCGCGAGCGTCTTGTAGGCAAAGAGAATGCAGAATGCGGGGGCAAGGCCGAACGCGATGAGGTCGGCGAGGCTGTCGAACTGGGCTCCGAATTCGGAACTTGCGTTCACGAGGCGGGCCGCAAAACCGTCAAGCTTGTCGAGCAGCACGCAAAGGATGATGAAATAGGCGCCCATGAGAATCGGGTCGTTGGCAGAGAATGTTCCGGTCACCCAGCAGATGGAGAAAACACCCAGCAAAAAGTTCATGCTAGTAAAAGCGTTCGGGAAAACAAAGCGAATCTTGTCCACGGTAATCTCCTTTGACGTTGCGTTGAAAATATAAAAAAACGCGCCGTGGAGGCGCGTTTGAATGTCACTTGACCGGCTTGATTTCCCACAGAGCCTTGACGCCTGCGGCCACAATTAAATGCTGGGGCGGAGCGTAGGGGTTTTCTTCGGTGGGGAAGTTCGTCCAGTGCTTGGTGGAGAACTGGTAGTACTGCGTGGGGCGGTACATGACTGGCAGCACGGGTATCGTCTGCATGAAGATTTTGTTGAGTTCGCGGTAGGCCTGCGTAAGTTCTTCCTGCGAAGTGATGGTCGGGATCTTTGCCATGACCTTGTTCGCCTCGTCGTTCTTGAAGCGTCCCTGGTTGGAGAAGGCGTCCTCGCCGACAGGTTTGAATGCGACATGTCCCATGACCTGGTCGAAGCGGGTCCAGGGGGTTGCCGCGGAGAGCTCGGCGGTCTGCGTCTTCATGGCGAGGTCGAAGGTGCACTGGCGCAGGTCCTTGTCCCACACGCTGTAGTCCACGAACTTTTCTTCGGCGGAGATCCCCACTTCCTGGAAGGATTCCACGATGACCTTGATGGCGTCTTCCCAGTCGGTCCAGCCCTGCGGGCATTCGATGCTGATGGTCCGGACGGTCTGGCCCTTCGGGTTAACGAGCTTGCCTTCGGTGTTCCAGGTATAGCCCGCGGCGGTAAGGATTTCCTTTGCCTGGTCGATGTTGAAGGAGTAGCCGAACTTGGCTGCATCGTCCTTGTTGAAGAAGCGGCTCTCGGGGCCAAAGGGCAGGATGAATCCCGGCTGGATGGCGGGTGTGTAGTTCGAGATGGCACGGCTCTTGATCTTTTCGAAGTTTACGGAACGGGCGAGAGCCTGGCGGAAGGCGGAGTCGTTGAACGGTTCCACCTGGTGGTTGATGATGAGCGTCGTGATGGATCCCGGCTGGTGGTAGGGCTCCTGGCGGCTCCAGGCGCGGATGCTGTCCTTGGCCTTATCCCAAATGCGGGGCAGGAAGATGGAAGACACGTCGAGGTGCCCCTTGGTCATGGCGCTGTTGAAATGGTTGTTGCCGTTGTAGAGCGAATGGACGATGTACTTGGGGGCGGGGAGCTTCCCCCCGTGGTTCGCGTTGCCCCAGTAGCTGTCGTTCCTTTCGAGGACAATCTTGTCGGGAGAGAACGTCTTCAGGTTGTAGGGACCCGAGACGATCGGGTTCGCGTCGTTCTTGAATTCGGTAATCTTGGCGAAGTTGTAGGTCTTGCCTTCCTTGGCGCCTTCGATGATAGGCTCGAAGACCGCTTTCGGGAGGATAGAGGTTTCGGCGATGGCGTTCAAGATAATGAGCGGATTCTTGTTGCCCTTCGCGAAATTGATGACGATGTTATTAGACTTGTCGGCCGAGATGGACTCTATATATTCCCAGTTCCCGTGACGCGGGGTCGGGAGGATGGAGTCGATATGGAAGGTGTAGAGGACGTCTTCTACCGTCACCGGGGTGCCGTTGTTCCATTTGGCTTTCGGATCGAGGTGGACCGTGATGCTGGAATCCGTTTTCACGAAGCTGTCAGCGAGCATGGGTTCCAGGTTGTCGCTAATCTGGTTGTAGGTGACCAGAGTTTCGTACATGAGACGGACGTTCCCGTCGATAGGGAAGTTGGGGTCGTAGTCGAGGGGATTGAAGGTCGTGGGTGGGGCCCAGTCGAATCCGCCGATATATAAGGTTTCCGAACGAGGATATTCGGAATTATCGGCTGTTGCCTTTTCCTTGGGCTCGTCTTCGCAGGCCATAAGACCAAACGCGACGAGGGTGAGGGACCCAGACGCTACGAATTTGAAAAATTTGCCTATTGCGCTCATACATATAAATGTAGTGAGATTTTTGTTTTTTTGCCATTAAATTTTATTTACAGGTCTTCTAAAATGGAATAAAATGGGCAAAAATCGAAATGTTGCCTTTATTTTTCAAAATGTGACGCCCGTCACAGGGAAAAGCTGTAGAGAAGTCGCTTGGGTGAGGCGCTGTAGAGTGTCCTGTTCATGACGAACGGAGTCCCTGCGCCGCCAGGGGTGTTGAAGCGATGGGCGACCGTCCCGTCCTTGAGGGAGAGCGCGATGACTTCGCTGCCCTGGTCTATCCAGGCAAGCGATCCGGATATGAATGGCTTGGTGAATACGGAGCTCCTACCCTGGTATTTCCAGAGCGGGCTGCCGGAGGGCGAATAGAGGAGGATGCTCTGGTCCGCAAGCCCCACGAGGATGTTGTTGTCGTGGCCGCCTGTAGACTGGAGCGAGACGATGGACGCTTCCAGAAGGATCTGTGCAGGCTCGCGCGCAGGATCGGATGCGCTGTAGAGGAATATCCTGTTGTTGTCGGTGGCGACCGCGACGGCTGAATCTGCCTGGACTAGGAACGAGATGCTGCCGGCGCGCTTGGGGGCGATTTCGAGAGGCTGCCCCGAATTTTCGACGACGTAGCGGATGTCGCCATCGAGACTTGCCGTGTAGATGGATGCGTCGTGCAGGGCGAACAGGAACGGCGACGTGAAGATCTTTCTGGACCAGGCGAGGCGATATTCGGAGCGGTTGATTTTGAGAAGGAACCCGTTCCAAGTGGAAACGTAGATGGAGGAGGGCGATAGCTGGATGCTGAAAGCCTTCCCGGGTAGCTGGAACGATTGCGGGGGCACATCCTTTTCGAGGTCGTAGAGACTCAGGTTGTATCCGGAAGAAAGCGCAAGCGAAACGTCGTCATTGGCCATGACGGGGCTGTTCGTCATCTTCTCGAGGGTCCTGGACCAGCGCTGTTCACCGGTTTCGGCGTTGATGCAGATGAGCTTCTCGGCGGCAGGATCGACTGTGTAGAGGTTTTTCTTGTTTCCGAAGAACTGCGGGTAGATTGTCTTTGGCGAAATGGCGAGAAGGCTCACGAACTTCGCGTTGATGGTCTTGCTGTAGCGGTCCAGCACGAGGGAACTCGTGCGCGAAGAACTGATGGAAAGGCGGACGGCTTCGGACCAGGCTTTCTGGCGCTCCTTTTCGCTTCCCTTGCTGGATTCGAGCAGAAGCGCCCTGTAGAGCCAGGCTTCGGCATTGCCGGGTTCCAGCTTGAGCAGGGAATCGAGCAACGGCGTGAGTTCCTTCCAGGCTCGGGCTTCGGCCATGGCGGCGACCTTCAGGGTAAGCAGGTCCGATTGCAGGGGGCGCTTGCCGTAGTAGTGTGGGGCGATGCCTTGCAGCTGCGTATCCTTGAAAACAAGGAATATGGATTCGTCGGTGTGGATGGGCGGGGCCGAGATGGGCCTTGCAAAGTTGAAATGCCACAGCGGGATTAGAAGCGTGTCGACGGCCGTGAGCGAACCTTCGTTGGTAAATAGCCCGATGGTTCCCTGGGCGAGGGGGTAGATGCTTGCGGCGTCGCTGCGGATGACGTTTTTCAGGATGCCGCTGGAATGCTCTATCAGGGAAATCCTTCCGGAGGCTTCGAGTACTGCGAAGTTGTTTTCGAAGGGGAGGATCTGTTCAATGTTGTTGAAGGGGAGCTTCCATCGGGGGATTGGGCCCGCCTTGGGTTCGAAGCAATAGAGAATCCCGCCGGAGAAAAGGACGATGTCGTTGCCTTGGACTAGGACTTTCTGGATGGCGTCGTAGAGGGATATGGTGTAGGTCTCGGCGCCGTCGATATCGGAAATGAAGTGGAGGGCGTTGTCGGGACAGTTCAAGATGTAGTGGCTCGTGGGGGAGTAGCGCCCCTCGATATGGCAGCCTCTGTACTTGTCGTTAATCTGTAACGAGATGCCCTTCTTGTTGAGCAGGGTGACTGCGTTTTCGTTTTGGACAATCGCTTCGTCTCCGTTCGAATAGAATTCGATATTGCCGGCGATGGGATAGGCCCTCGACGGGAGCTTGTTGCTTAGCGGCCTGTAGAGAAGGCTGTCCCCGCTTTCGTTCTGGTACCATATCCCGGAATCGTCAATATGGAGAATCTTGGTTCTTGCGATTGACCCCACGCGGACATCGATAATCGTGTCGTTCACGACCTTCTTGACGGATCCGTTTTGCAGGAGCAGGTAGGTGGATGTTCCGCGGAAGGCCTTCGCGATAGGGCTGTGGAGGGTCCAGGACTTTTTCAGGAGCGCTTCGGGGGTGCTGCTGGTGCTCGCCTCTCGCTCGGAAAGCCAGTAGGCCTTGCTGGTCTCTTTCGTATTGGCAAGGCTTTGCTGGTAGTAGAAGTTTGCCGAATTCTGGTTGTCGAAGAGTTCCCGGATTTTTCCCAGGTAGAAGTAGGCCGTTTCTCGGTCTTCGCGGTCGCCTTGGCTTGTGACTTTTTCGAGGATGCGGATGGCTTCTGCCGTTTCGCCCTTCATCTCGAAGCGGTAGATGGCCTCCTGGATGGAGGCGTTCATCTTTTCGGCATGGACGCAGACGCTGCATACGCAGAGGAACACGAGGACTTTCAGGAGTCCTTGCTTCAGGGCCGTGCGGGCCGTCGTATGTAGAATCGTGCTATGCATTGCTGTTAGGCGTCGAACTTGTAGCCGGCTCCACGGATGGAAACGATGATCTTGGGATTGGTCTGGTCGTCCTCGAGTTTCTTGCGCAGGTTCACGATGTGGTTGTCGATGGTGCGCGTCGAGGGCATGTTGTCGGGAGTGTATCCCCAGATGTCGGTGAGCAGGTCTTCGCGGAGTACGACTTCTCCACGGTGCTGCCAGAAGTATTTTAGAATCTGGAATTCGCGTGCCGACATTTCGAGCGGGATTCCCGCCTTGGTTGCCTCGTATTTCTTGAAGTCGAGGTGGATGTCTGCGAAATCGATGGCATCACTTGTCTGCGGCGCGGGTTCGGGCTGGGAGACCGTCTCGGTGCGGCGGAGGAAAGCCTTTACGCGGGCGAGCAGTTCGAGGATGGAGAACGGCTTGGTGACGTAGTCGTCGGCTCCCATTTCGAGACCGGCGACCTTGCTTGTTTCTTCGGTCTTTGCCGTGAGCATGATGATGAAGCATTCCGGATGCTTCTTGCGGATGACTCGGCAGACTTCGAAGCCGCTTTTCTTCGGAATCATGAGGTCGAGGATGACCAGGTGCGGGAGGAAGGAATCTGCCTTCGCGATGGCTTCTTCGCCGTCGGCCGCGGTCTCGACGATGTAGTTTTCCAGTTCAAAGTTGTCCTGGAGCCCGAGGCGGATGATTTCTTCGTCTTCGACGATGAGTATTTTGTGTTGCATATCAGTCAACCCTCTTGAATCTAACGGTAAATGTAGAACCCTTGCCGGGTTTGCTCGAAAGCGAGATGGTCGCTTTGTGTGTTTTGACGACTCTCTTCACGATGGCAAGCCCGAGTCCGGAACCCTTGGTGCTGCGGGTCATTTCGTCTCCCACGCGGTAGAAGTCGTTGAAGATGTTTTTTTGTTCCGAGGAGGCAATGCCGACACCCGTATCGGCAACCGAGAATACGGTGCGGTCCTCTTCGTTGTAGACGCTGATGGTCACCTCGCCGGGTGCGTTCGTGTACTTGATTGCGTTTTCGATGAGGTTCTGGGCTAGGCTGTAGAGTGCCGTGTAGTCGCCCATGACGTAGGTGCCCGGCTCGAACTTTGTGTGGAATTCGAGCCCCTTTTCGACCCCGATGTCTTCGACGGCATCGAATACCTTTTTCGCGCACACGGAAAAGTCGAGCCGCTCCCACTTGAACGCTCCCGTGCCATGTTCCATGCGCGTGTAGTTGAGAATGGCTCCGATTAGGTTCTCGAGTCTGGAGGCTTCCTTGCCGATGAGCCCGGAATATTCCTGGACCTTTTCGACTTTCACGACGCGCCCTCGCGCCATCATTTCTGCAAACATCTTGATGGAAGTGAGCGGGGTCTTGAGTTCGTGCGAGACGCTGGAGAGGAAGTTCGTCTTCATGGCAAGGAGCTTGTGTTCTTGGATAATAAAACGCAGCATGAAGAACGAGCCGAAGATGACGGTAATGAGCGAGAACAGGAGGAGCCCGTACATGAGGAACATCCTCTGGCGTGATTCCTTGCGTATTTCCGAGACGTCCTTCTCGTAGAGCGAGAATTCCCATGGGAAAGCTTCGGAAATGCGGGATTGCGAGAGTATGTTAGAACTGTCCGGAATAGCGCCTGCGAGTAGGGAATCGTTTTCGTCGATGATGGAGAAGGGAACGTTTTTCCAGCGCTGGGAAATGTTCTTTACTTTGTCTATAAGTCTCGCCCTGAAGGCGTCTCGGTCGATTTTGGCGATGACGACCTGGTTCCCGGACAGGAAGGGGTAGTTCATTTTAAATAAGGTGATTTCGGAATCGTTGCGGTAGAGAATGCCTTCGCTGGAAGCATACTCGTTGTCCAGAAGTTCCTGGAAGAGGTTCCTGTACTTGGAAAGAATTTCCATGTACCCCAGCTGCCGGTTGAAGTTTGACCGGAGGTTCCAGAACGCCTCGCGTTTTTCTTGCGGAAGGTCTTCAAAGGAAAGAATTTGCGAGAATGCGGTCTCGAAGAAGAATTTGGCAGAAGGAATGTCCTCGATGCTTTCGCTCTGTAAGAACTGATTCAGTACGGAGAGGCTGTATTCCTCGGCCTCGGCGTGTTTCTTTTGCTTGACGAGGATTTCGAAGTGCAGCAGGTTCACCGAGCGGGTGAGGTCCGCGTGCAGGTAGCCCTGCAGGTGCGGATTGTTTTCGAGTACCCTTAGCCACTTGAGCGCTTCATCGTAGTTCTTTTCCTTGTAGCAGAGGCGCACGATTCCGAGGATGTTCAGTACCTGCTCGTTCTTGGTGGCGAAAAGTGAATTCGCCTTGATGAGCCTATGGAGGAGAACTTCCCGGCTGGTGGTGTCCTGTTCGGCTTCGAAGAGCCGCTGCTCGTTTATGCTTGCGACTATGGAAGAAAAATCGTGAGTCTTGTAGAAGTGCTTCGACGAGATGTCGGGATAGACGAGCTTCCCGTTGTTGTAGAGGAAGATGGCCTCGATGCCTTGCACATCCTTGAAGGATGCCGCGTTACCGAATTCGAGCAGGCTTCGCGGTTGCTCGTAGAGGAAGATGGAGGCGGCCTTTGTTTCCTGATATATCTTTTCTTGTTCTTTCTCGACGGCGTCTTCTATTTCCTTCTGGAGCGCGGCCTGGTTCTCGTCGAAGTTCTTTTGCGCAAGGAACATCTCGTTCTGGATGTTCCTGAACCCGAGGAACGTAAGTATTGCCGTAGGCAGGATGATTCCGCCCACGAACAGGAGGATGAGGACCAGGTTGCCTTTGGAAAAGTGCATCGCCATTCCCCCTTCCTACAGGGGGAGGCTGGCGGAGATGCCCGGACACAGCAGGACGAGCACGCTGCTCGCCATGAGCAGCATCATCAAGGTGAGGGCCAGAGCGGCCGTGATGAATAGCGCCTTTGTCACTTGACTATGTTTGCCCTATGGGTGATGGAAACCCTGTGCCCCATCTCGATGCGACGATTGTTGGAATAGACCTCGCGGATGAGGACGGCGGCTTCGTTCGGTGCGGCCCTGGCGATGAGCCCGCGTCCGAGCAGACGCGGCGGAATGGAGTCGTCGGAGTTGTCTTCCTCCCAGATGGCCACGGCATCGCCGGTGTTGTAGCCCTGTTCGATGCCCTTGTCGATGAGCACGTAGGAGTAGCTGCCGATGATGAGCATCGGGTCCATCGCATAGCGGATCTGGGCCATGGAATCGATGGTGACCTGCTTTTCGTCGGAGTAGCCGCTGACGTTGATGGTGTTGAGCGGCTTCTTGAGGCGGGCCTTGGAAATGTTGATCTTGATCTCGCGGAAGCTCTGCATGATCATGGCGCGCGAAAGGGTGTCGCCGATGGCGGTAATCTTTGCGATGCCCGAAAGCCGGAGCAGTGCGAACTTGTCGAAGCTGTGCGACTGCTTGCTTGCTACTTCGATGGGCTTTGCTTCGAGAATTTCGACGAGGTCACCCTTCTTGAGGCCCGGCATGTTCTTCTTGCCGATGCCGACAACGACTTCCATTTCGGGAATGTGGAGGATGGGTTCCTTCTTTTCGCCGGAGCGGATGGAGAAGAAGCTGCTGTCGTTCCTCAGGGAGTCGATGGTGTAGACTTCGGGGGCGAGTATCTGGTAGTAGCCGTTGAAAATCTTGGGAGCCGAACGCTGCTTGTAGAAATAGGTGTCGGCTTCCTGCTTTTTCTTTTTCTGCTTCTTGTCCTTGTCGCGGAGGTTCCCGAGCATGTTCTCGAATTCGCCGGTGCGTTCGTCCTTTTCGTCGCAACCGGCGCTCTCGACAGAATAGCCCTTGCCCTTGGGGAGGGCGGAATCGGGAAGTGCCGCGCTGCAGGGATACTTCTTCTTGTCGGAAGGAATCTGCATGACGCCTTCTTCGCGGATGCTGTCTCCCAGGTAGATGGAGTCACCGGGGTAGATCCAGTGCGGGTCCTGGATGTGGCGGTTGTTTTCCCAGAGGTCGGGCCAGGCGAACGGGTCGTGTAGGTATTCGTCGCTCAGGTCCCAAAGGGTGTCGCCCTCCTTTACAACGTAGGCGGAGGCGATCAGGGCCGAAAGGCCGAGGGAGATTGTCGCACACTTGAAAAAATTCATATAGAACCTTGTAACCCTTTGAATGAAAACGAGTTAACTAATAATAATTTAATCTTTTCTTTGCCTGCGGGGAGAACTTTTTTGGACAAAATGGGGAATATCGCCCCTATTTTGGGGCGTAACGCGTTCGACGGGGCGCTGGACGGGGCGTTTTCCGGCCTTTTTGGCCCCGAAACCGCCCAAAAGGCCTGCCCGGTCGGGGACGAACAGCATCAGGAGCTCGAATCCGGCGGTCCCGGGTTCGAGATCCAGGGGAATTGTTTTGCGCAGCATGTAGCCCTTGTCACGGAACCGCTTGATTTCTTTCGCCGCGTTTTCGAGGTCGGATGTCTGCAGGAGGATTCGTTCGGGGCGGGACGAGGCGATGGCCTGGGCGAGCTCGGCGTTGAAGGTCGTGTCGCTCCCGGTATTCAGGTAGAACGTCCAGCGGCCTTCGTTCTCGTCCTTGGAGAAGAATTTTTCTAGGAAAGCCGGTTCCAGGTGCGCCCTGTGGAATCTCAGGTTGTCTTCGAGGAGGGTGCGCGCGTTGTGCTTTGTAGAAAGCATGGCTGTTTCGCGACAGTCAAGGGCGTCGATGCGTTCGAAATCGTTAGAGAGGCTTGCCGAAACGAAACTGGAACCGCTGAAGAACTCGAAGAACTTGTCCCCGGGGGCGGGGTGGATGGCGTCGCGGATTCTCTGTGGGAATTCCAGCCAGGCATCCTTGATTTTCGGGGCCCAGTCGAGGACGTGCATTGAAAGTCCCGTGCTGGAAAGGGGCATGAAGTCGCTTCCGAAGACGGCCTTCGCCTCGACGCGCATGTTGAGAGGCTTGGTCGGGTCGAATAGGTAATTCGGTGTGCAGCGGAGCTGGTGGCAGCTGATGATTTCGGGATGGAATCTTTCGACGAACTCGAGGAAGGTCTTGCTCGCGTGGGCGGTGGTGCTGCCGTGGAGGTTGGCCTGGATCAGCATGGCGAAACGGCCGTCCCCGGTCGCCCGGAACCAGATTTGACGGAGGGCTCTCTTGAAGGGGCGAAGGTGTTCCTTGTGGAGCTGCTCCAGAATTTTCTGGACACACTCGGGTGCGGGCATGTCCTTCGCGGGAGACTCCAGAGAAATGGATTCGTGCCCGTCCACAAGCTTGTTCAGGATCCTCCAGTCCGAATGGTCGCTTTGCGCATCCTTGGTGAACCAGGCCTGAATCTTGCCGGGGATTTTTTCGTTCTCGGCCCAAGCCGTAAGCTGTTGCTTCTTCTCGTCGAGTGTCAGCGCACGGCGGATAGGCCTTGCCTGTGCTACGGACTGTTCCTTTGTACGGGACTGCTTGGAAGAACCTGTATGGAACTTGCCTGCTACAAGCTTTTTCGGGGCGCGTCCTGTGGAAAATTTTCTTTCGTTTTTTTCGAACATCGGTTAGGGCTCTTGATACTTTAGAATCTTCGAATTATTCGGAATTGTTGTATGCTACACGAGGAATCGCGGATAGATCCAGGAACATTCGCGTGCGAGCATCTTCGGGAACTCGCGGAACGAACCGTTAATCTGGAACAGGTTGAGGCCGCCTTCGACCGGCGTGAGCGAGATGACGCTGTCGGCGCGGGATTCCAGGTAGGGGTATTCTCCGTTGTTGCAGGCGGTGACCACGGCACATCCGGTAAGGGCGATAATCGTGTCGACCATCTGCATGAGAATCTGGTGCGGAGACCCGGTCAGCCTCATGGATTTCGGATTGTGGAGGACTGCCGATATGGGGTCGATGACGACGACGCGGTAGTCGTGGTTCTCGAGTTTCTTTGCTCCCTGAATGCGCTTCGCGATAAGCTGGGCCGTCTCGATGGGTGAAAGCGCTACGCCGCGGAGGTTCAAGAAGCCGAACTTGGGCGTGTTGGCGCTGAGCCCGCGCTTGTTGCCGAGCATGTGGAGGCGGTTCAGGAATACGGACTTGGTGAGCTCGAAGTTGATAAAGAGCACGTCGTTCGAAGAAGTGGAACTTCCGAACCAGTCTTCTCCGTAACAGATTGAAAGCCCCATGTCCATCAGGGCAAGCGACTTCCCGCTCTTGGGCGGTGCCTGGAAGAGGAAGAATTCGCCTGCGCGCAGCATGTTCTCGATGATGCTCGCATCTTTCTTGGGCGCCTCTTCGCTGTCGCTCGCAAGTTCGATGAGAGGTTTTCCGTCGAGGGAGTACTCGACCCATTCCTGCCATTCCTTGAAGTTCTTCGCCCCCTGTTCGAGGCCGATGAGATACTGCTGCTTGCCACCGCGCAGCACGCCCGGCATGCGGGCCATCATGGTGGGGCTCTTGTTCGCGGAATCTACCTTGAAGCCTTGGGAGTCGAGCGTCTTGAAAAGGAACTCGATGCGCTCGTCGTATTCTTCGCGGTCGTTCGCGCCAATCTTGATCCAGGCCTGTACGGAGTTCGCACCCGTGTTCACGAGGGCGGCGCAGGGGAGGTTCAATGCCTTGTAGTAGGCGAGTTGCTTTGCAAGGGACATCTTCGGGTTGTCGACGACGGCGTAGCGGTAGCGCCAGCTTTCGTCGCTTGCGTCGGCTCCGCCCTTGGTCGCGTTCACGCAGATGAGCGCGCCTTCCTGGCTGTCCAGGCTCTTCATGATTTTCTTGATAGTGTCGTCGCGGTCGACGATGTTCGAGACGAGTTCGGAAGTGGCGGTCGGCGTGTCGGAAATCTTGAAGTCGATGGTCTCGTCGTTTTCGAAGGTGACTTCGAGGAGTTTCGCGAGGTCCTTGCGCCAGTCGGCGGCGGGCCAGGGGATGGAAAGAGCCTCGGGGTCGATCTTGAAGTTCTGCAGCAGTTCCATGGACTGCGTGTCGAGGCCGAGCGCAAGCATCTGCTCCATCGAGATCATGCCGGCAGGCATTGGCGATATGATTGTTGCGCGCTGCGGGGCGACTGATGTCGCCGGGGCTTCGCCCGGTGCTGCGGGAGCAGCAGCCGCAGCGGCGGCCTTTTCCTCGCTACGGTCGGTGGAGCGCTTTTCGGTAGAGAATGCCCTGCGGAGGATCTGCTCAACCTCGTCGGGTTCCATGCCGTCGTCACGGGCCTTGCCTCCGAGCTGGAAGCTTGCGTCCATGAAGGTCCAGCCTTCTTCCTTGGCGGCTTCGCCAACCTTGAAGAGTTCGCTTTTCAGTTCGGCGGGACTGTATTTTGTCTTGAGGAACTGGTTGATGACTTTTCTTGCGCTTTCCATACGGACCTCTCTTCCGTTTTTATTCCAAGATAAATTTATTTAGGCCTTGATGCGGAGTCTCGCACATTCGTAGAGTCCGAGGGAGAGAGCTACGGATGCGTTGTAGGAGTGGGCTTCGGGCATCATCGGGATGCGGAGGACGGCGTCGCATTTCTTCTTGATGAAAGGCGGAAGTCCGACGTCTTCACCGCCTACGGCGATGACCGCCTGGTCCTTGAATTCGAACCCGGCGAGGTTTGTTTCGGTGTCGGCGTCGAGACCGAGAATCTGATAGCCGGCCATTTTCAGTTCTTCGATGGCGCCTTCCAGGTTGTCGGGGCGGCAGACGCGCATTTTGTCGAGTGCTCCCGCCGATGCCCTCGCGACACTCGGGGTGATTCCGCACATGCCTTTTGCCGGAATCATGAAAAGGTCGACTCCCAGGGCGAGGCAGCTACGGATGCAGGCGCCGAGGTTTCGCGGGTCTTCGATGTTGGTCGCGACGGCGATGAGTTTCTTTTCGCCCTTGTCTACCGCATTGAAAAATTCCTCGCGGACATCCATCCAGTTCAGCAGTTCCTTTTCGTTCATGAGCGCGACGACGCCCTGGTTCGGCCTTGCGTAGCTGTCGAGAATTTTCGAGTCTACCTGCTGCACGTGGACGTGTGCGCGTTTTGCGGCCTTCTGGAGTTCGTAGAGCTTGGGATTCCCGGACTGGTGCATGAAGAGGATGCGGTGAATGCGCAAGGGCTCCTTGGCGAGAAGCTCGGAGACTTCCCTGATCCCGCCGACGGCGACCTGCGGCTGCGATTCGGCGTCCCCCATGGCGGTGACGATGTTTTCGGGACGGGGCCTGCGGTCGAAGTCACGGCTCCTGAAATCATTGCCTTTGAAATCGCGGCTGCCGAAACTGCGGCTTTCAAAATCGCGGTTGCCGAACTTGCGGTTGTCGAAGCGGCGTCCGAAACCGGGTTTGCGGTCGCTGCCGGGACCGCGACGATTGTCGTCATTGTCAAATTGCATTCTGTTGCTCCGTTGAAAAACTATTGAGTATTGTCTAGTACCTTGGCTTGCAGGCGATAACGGTATCCATCTTGATGTCGGTCGCCTTTTGTTCCAGCGGTTCCTTGGAAATCTGTGCCGGGGTCGCGATTCCCGCCTTGTAGGCGCCCGGGTATTTTGCGAGGAAACGGTCGTAGTAGCCCTTGCCGTGGCCGATGCGGCTGCCGTCCCAGTTGAACTTTACTCCCGGTACGAGGAAGACGCGGATTTCGCCTTCGAACTTTTCGAGACCTTCCCGCGGTTCCATGATGCCGAAGTGCCCGGGAACGAGATCCTTTTTCAGGTTCGCGACCTTGTAGAAATTCATGATGCCCTCGCCTTCGCAGCGCGGGAGCAGGAGCCTGCCTTCGCGTGCGAGTTCCTCGATAATGGGCAAGAGGTTGGGCTCTCCCTTGAGCGGGTAGAACGCGGCAATGTGGTGCGAGTCCCTGTAGCCCGGAATCTCGTGAATCTGCACCCAGGGTTCCTTGATGACGTCGTCGCCGTTCTTTTCGCGCCGTTTCTTGAGGACGAGGTCGACGATGGGGCTACTGCCGAATACGAGCATCACGAGGATGGCGAGTGCGATTGCCGGTAGAAGGGACATGGCCTAATCCTCGCCTATGCGTTTTGCTGTCGGGAGTTTCTTCCGGAGAATCCCGTTCCAGAGGTCCTTTTGCCACGACATGAGGTGGGCTTCGCTATACCGTTCTTCCCAGGCCATGTTGCCGGGCGCGGCAAGCCAGATGAGCTGCCCTTTGTTTGCCAGGAGCGAGGGGTCGAGGTGTAGGCTTTCGGCTTCCTCGTCGCGCCATATCTTGAGGGCGGCTAGGAGTTCCGAGTGGGGGATTACTGGTGGAGGCGGAGCCTTGGGCTTGCGTTCGGGCCATTCGCTTTCGGGGGTGGAAACGGCCTGTTGCAGCATTTCCTTGAAGGAATCGAGACGTTCGTCCCTGAAGTTTCGCGGAAGTTTTGGAAGCTGTTCTACCTTCACGTTCGGGAAATGCGCTTGGGCCGCGCGCACTATGGCGAGCATGAGTTCGGCGGGCATCACCTTGTAGGGTGGGCGGTCCATGGCTTCGGCCTGCTTTTCGCGCCATTCCCAAAGAAACTTGAGAATGTTGAGCCCGCAGGGTGGAAAAATGTTGGAACCGGAAATGCGCCAGGGGTCGTTCGTCTTTTCTCCCGGGTTCTTCGCGTGCTCGATGAGAACGCGTCCCTGTTCCATGAGCCAGCCGTAGCGCCCTGCGGCGATGAGCTTTTCGGAAAGGATGGCGCACAGTTCGTGCAGGTAGAAGGTGTCGTGGATGGCGTATTCGCACATTTCGAGCGGGAGTGGGCGAATGGTCCAGTCGGCGCGCTGGTTTTCCTTTTTGAGTTCGTCACCGAAAAATTTCCGGACGAGGTCTGCAAGCCCCAGGTGTTCTTCGCCCAGGAACTTGGCCGCAAGCATGGTATCGAAAATGCTTTTGGGTGAAAACTTGTAGGTCTGCCACAGGAGCCGCAGGTCGTAGTCGGCCCCGTGGAAGATGACCGTTTGCATGGCCCGAGTCGAAAAAATCGGTGAAATGTCGACGGCACAGAGCGGGTCGACGATATAGTGGTGTTCGCCAATCGTAATCTGGATGAGGCAGAGCCTTGCAAGATAATGGTGCATGGAATCGGCCTCGGTATCCACGGCCGCCATATCGTAGAGCTCGAGGTCCGCGATAAGGTTCGCGAGGCCTTCTTCGCTGTCGACCAGGATGTATTTTTCGTTCTGCATCATTTTCTTTAAATTTAAATAAATAACGCTTGTCGTTTTAGGCCGCCCTGTAAATCTTGCTATATTTGCGCCCATGAAAAAGATATCCCTTACTGGCATCAAGCCCACCGGCACTCCTCACCTGGGTAACTACCTCGGTGCAATCCGCCCTGCTCTTGAACTTTCGAAGACCTACGATACGGTCTACTTCATTGCAGACTACCACGCTCTCACTACCGTGCAGAACGGCGCCGAGATGCGCGCGAACATCTACAAGATTGCGGCGACCTGGCTTGCGCTTGGCCTGAACCCCGAAGAAGGCCTGTTCTACAAGCAGAGCGACATTCCCGAAATCTTCGAGCTCAGCTGGGCGCTCAGCTGCTTTACGCCGAAGGGATTCATGAACCGCGCCCACGCCTACAAAGCGAAGGTCGAGGCGAACAACGCCGCCGGTGAAGATCCGGATGCGAACGTGAACATGGGTCTCTATTGCTACCCGTGCCTCATGGACGCCGACATTTTGATGTTCAGCGCAGACATCGTGCCCGTGGGCAAGGACCAGAAGCAGCACGTGGAATTCGCACGCGATATTGCCATCAAGTTCAACAAGCATTTTGGGCAGGACGTGTTCACCATCCCGGAACCCGTGTTCCAGGAAACGACCGGCATTATCCCGGGTCTCGACGGCCGCAAGATGAGCAAGTCTTACGACAACGTGATTGACATCTTCCTCGAGAGCAAGGCCCTCAAGAAGAAGATTGGCAAGATTGTCACGAACTCCCAGGGCATCGAGGAACCGAAGGATCCGGATACCTGCAACGTGTTTAAGTTGTACAAACTCTTCGCTACTCCGGAACAGACCGAGGCGCTCGCCGCCCGCTACCGCGCCGGCGGCATGGGCTGGGGACACGCGAAGCAGGAGCTGCAGAACGTTCTTGAAGAACACCTGGGCGCCGCCCGCGAAAAGTACTTCTACCTGCTCGGCCACACCGAGGAAATCGACAAGATTCTCGCATACGGCAAGGAGAAGGCCCGCGTGAAGTCGAAGGCGATGATGGAGAAGGTGCGTTCCCTGTTGGGCACATACTAATCAAGATAAACAAGATTGCCAGAATCCCATTTGACCCGGTTGCATCGGCAACTGGGTTTTTATAGATTATGGGTAATGCGAGTCCTTGTTTTGACATTCCTTCTGGCCTTTGCGTCCCTGGCCGCTGAACCTGCGGTGAAGGACTCGTCGGCTATAGAACCCTCTGCCGCGGATTCTACGGAACGAACTGCCAAGAAGAGTGTCCCGCTCCCGCGTCAGTCTGCCTATACGGGTTATGGACTTTTGGTGGGGCTTGCGGCAGGAATCTTCAATCCGACCAAGGAATGCGATTGCCTCGGCGTTTGGCAGGGCCAGTTTGAATACTTCTATAGCGACTGGATTAGTGCGGGGGGTGACGTGCGGTTTTTCGGGGGAGACCTTGATACGGACGTGATGCTTCGCTACCAGAGGTACCGGGTCAATACGCGGTTCCATTTCCCGCAGGGCTTTTGGGATTGGTTCGTAGGCCCGATTGTGGAACTGGAAAATACGGACCTTGAGGACATCCGCGAAGAATGGCACCAGCGAGACGATGAATGGTGGCTTCCGATACCGGGGGGGACGAAAAACGAAAAACAGGAAATAGAGGACTGCGAAAAGATGTTCTCGTTGGATGGATTCTCTATTGGAGTCGAAGCCGGGGCGGGAGTCGCGATCCTTACGTATTTTGGAGCGACGGGAAGCATCCTTTACGAATACAATTTTGGCGGGGCCCAGCTCCTGACGCTAGCTCCGGGCGTGGCGTTCGACATGCAGGAGGTTTGGTCGTGGGCGAAGAAGCGGCTGTCGACGATGTGGGTCTCGTTCGAAATGGGTTTCCAGCGCTTCTTCAACAGGTCCGTGGATTCGTGGGCGATGTCTGCCTACCTGGGTGCCGTAATCGGCTTTTAATTCTATATTTGGTTCGTCTAAAATTTTCTCAAAAGGAAATACAATGGCTAAGAAAGAATCCAAGAAAAAGGTTGTCCTCGCTTATAGCGGTGGACTCGATACCAGCATCATCATCCCCTGGCTCAAGGAAAACTACGATTGCGAAGTGATCGCTTTCGCTGCCGACCTCGGTCAGAACGACTTCCCCGACGCCAAGGCCCTCGAAGACAAGGCCCTCAAGACCGGCGCTAGCAAGTGCTACGTTCTCGACCTCAAGAAGGAATTCCTTGAAGACTACGTTTGGCCGACCGTTCGCGCCGGTGCAAAGTACGAAGGCACGTACCTCCTTGGTACCTCTTTCGCCCGTCCGCTCATCGCCAAGTACCAGGTGAAGATTGCCGAGAAGGAAGGCGCTTACGCTGTTGCTCACGGCGCTACCGGTAAGGGTAACGACCAGGTCCGTTTCGAACTGACCTACGCCGCTCTCAACCCGAAGCTCCAGATCATCGCTCCGTGGAAGGACCCGAAGTGGACGTTCCACAGCCGCGAAGACGCTATCGACTACGCTGCCGCACACAAGATTCCGCTGAACGGCATCAGCAAGAAGAAGATTTACTCCGAAGACGGCAACCTGTGGCACCTCTCTCACGAAGGTGGCGTTCTGGAATTCCCGGAACAGGAACACAAGTACGAATTCCTCAAGCACACCGCCACGTACGAAAAGGCCCCGAACAAGGCCGACCACGTGACGATTACCTTCGATAAGGGTAATCCGGTGGCTATCGACGGCAAGAAGATGGGCGCTGTCGAACTCCTCGAATACCTGAACAAGATTGGCGGCAAGAACGCTTGCGGTCTCTTGGACATCGTCGAAAACCGCCTCGTTGGCCTCAAGAGCCGCGGCGTGTACGAAACTCCGGGTGGCACGCTCCTGTACAAGGCTCACGAATGCCTGCAGCAGCTCGTGCTCGACAAGGAAACTTTGTTCGAAGCCCAGAAGATGTCCATGACGTACGCGAACCTCGTGTACAATGGCCAGTGGTTCACTCCGCTCCGCCAGGCTATGGACGCCTTCTTCACCGAAGTGAACAAGGTTGTTACCGGTGACGTGACCCTCAAGCTCTACAAGGGCAACATCATCCCGGCCGGCATCAAGAGCCCCTACAGCCTCTACGATATGGGCCTCGGTGGATTCACCGACGTCGACATGTACGACCAGAAGGACGCGACGGGCTTCATCCGCTGCTTCGGCCTTCCGCTCAAGACGCGCGCCCTGTTGCTCGGCAACAAGACGAACGTGGACTTCGGCAAGGAAGTCAAGCTCCCGAAGAAGTAATTCGGTAGCCTTGTCCGCATGAAAAATCCCTCGGTTCAAAACCGGGGGATTTTTGCATTAGAATTCTGCCAGGTATCCGGCCCGCCAGAGGATTGCGGGCTCGTCGTGCTTCATGAAGTAGTAGATGGGGTAGGCGACCTGGGTGAAGAACCCGAAGAGGTGGATCCGTATTTCGGCGGAAACGTCCAGGGATTCCTTGTAGTTGTAGGGGTAGAGGTACATGGCCCCGTTCGCCTTGTTCAATGCCTGGTGCATCTTGTTGGGGGCTTCTGCGAATTCGTAGCCGCCTCCGACGCCCAGGTCTACTCTAAACGGGAGTTCGCGGAAGAAAGTCCAGTCGAACCCGCCGCGGAATCCGCACCAGAAGTCGTTTCCGCCCTTGTGGATGCCGAGCCCTTCTAGGTGCAGGGTCAGCGCCTTGTAGCCGATTCCCGCTCCTATCATGACCGGGGTTGGCTGCCCTGCCGATACGCCGGCTTCGAACCTCCAGGGAGAGGCGTTTTGGGCATGTGCGAGCATGCTCAGGAGCAGGATCAGTGTCGCGGCTACGCGGGTCATGTGTGCAATAATAGAAAACGCCTGCCCATTTTGCCGAAAAAAGTGCTATCTTTAAAACGAACATCCGGCCCTGTGGGTTACGCCCGGGCCAAAACGAGGAAAACAACATGAAAATAAAATCGCTTCTTTTGGCATGCGCTACCGCTTGCACATTTGCTGTACCCGCCATGGCAGAAGGCGGCATGTTCGAGGGCTCGCTTCCCGAGAACTGGACTGCCGATGTGGTCGCCGCTGTCAAGTGGAACTACTACAACTTCTCCAACTGGCAGCAGGATGGAACTTCCAACTACACCTGGCTTGTGTCCTTCGATGCCGACGTGACGGGCAAGTGGAAGGTGGCCAACTGGCGCAACCTCGTGAACCTCGCCGTGGGCAAGACCTGGACAGATGGCCTTGGTCAGCGCAAGTCCGCTGACAAGATCTTCTGGGAATCCATGGTCGACTTCAACATCACCGAGAAGTTCAAGCTTTACGCGGGTAACCGCTTCGAGACCCAGTTCCTCGCCGGCTATACTTACAGCACGGACGACGAGGGCAACGAAGTGAAGAAGGCCGTATCTAGCTTCATGGATCCTGCATATGAAACGCAGGTCGCCGGTGTGGCCTTCATCCCGAACGACATGTTCAGCCAGCGTCTCGGTTTTGCTAACCGCATGACGATTTCCAACGGCTATGGCTTTGCCGATGACAAGGATACGGAAAAGTTCGAAAAGTTCAAGAATGAACCGGGCCTTGAATCCATCACGGAATTCAAGTATGCGTTCTCCAACATTGCTAGCTTCAAGAGCCGTCTGTGGGCTTTCGTGAACTTCAAGGGCATTGACGAAATCGACGGCAAGTGGGAAAACCTCCTCGCCGTGACGCTCGTTCCTTACGTGGAACTCCAGGTCGGCTACGATATGGCCTACGACAAGGACTTGGACCGCGACGCCCAGTACAAGACGATGGTACTCTTCGGCCTCACCTGGCGCTGGTTCTAATCGACTCGCGAACGGAAAAATTTTATCCCCGGCCTAGCCGGGGAAATTTTTTTTGTACAAACTAATTTTTTTTAACTGCTAGGGGCGGGTGAGCAAATCGTTCATCCAGGCATCGCGGTGTTTGCGCAATGCTTCGAGCGACTTGTCGTCGGCGCCGCTTTCGTCTCGGAGCGCGATGAGTTTCTTGTAGCCGTCGATAAGGGAAGTTGCCTTGGCATAGCGCGGTTCGAGCTTCGAAAGTTCGTCAAGGATGGCATCGTCGGAATAGAGGCGCGAGATGCCTTCGAGCGTGTGGTCGACGAACGAGTCCTCGTTTCCTTCGGCAAAAGCCTTCTCGGCTTCGGTGAACTCCAGGGGGCGGATCCGGTCGACCCAGGCAGTCTCTTCGGCGTATAGCTCGTTGTCTTCGGCGATGGCGTTTTTCTTGCGCAGCAGCTGCAACTGGCGCTCCATGTAGGGACGGTAGCTTTCGGTGTCCGTCTCGATTCCCTGTTCCTTGAGGAAGGTGTCGAGGTTTGCGAGGGTGGTGCGCGTGGGGTTGTTGAGCAGGCATTCCTTGAGCACGGCGAGCTTGTCTTTGGGGAGCATGTTCTTGAAGGAATCCGATTCCAGGCTGTTGGCCTTGATGCGCAGGTAGAGGACCCTTAGCAGGATGAGCGCGATGGCGATGGCGAAAATAATGGACCAGTTCATGTCCCAAATATAGAACTGGGTCACACAAATTTGACGAAAAGGGAAGTTTGGACCCCGACTGGAGGTCCAAACTTCATGTTTTTTGTCACGCAAAACCGTAAAACAGCTTTTTTGCGGTGCTTTTTGAAAAAAAAAGAGAATAAATCGTCGATTTTGGTTTATATTTAGTATGTATATATACGAATAGAACCTATGTTGAGTAGGTGGAGATTGGATTATATGAAGACAAAATTGGTAGCAGGACTCTCCGTCGCTTTTGTCGGATTGTTTGGATTAACTCCGGTTCACGCCGATGTCGCTGGCGCGGCGAACTTGGATATCATCGTTCGCGATTTCCCCGTGAATCATCCGGACTTCGAGAACTTTTCCGAAGAATACATCAGCACGGGTGACGGAAACTACTGTGGTGGCCAATGCGGCAACAAGATTTTGGCCAAGAACTATCCCGGTTACGACCAGGCGTGGTATGGGCTCGCTCCTTATCACAATTCCTGCGGTAACGGTCGTTCTAAGGCCGGTGCCTGGATTGGACAGGATGGCAAGCCTAATGTTTTGAACCCGTATTTGCCGACGTACCTGCAGGGGGTTACGACGGCCCAGGAACTCAAGTACGGCGAATGTAACGACAAGACGGCCAGGGGATGGACCCGTCGCGGTTACGAAGCGTACCAGGCGGGCGCAATCAGCGGTGCAAAGTGCAACGGGAACTTCTGGGCTAATACGGTGTATTATACTCCCGGCATGGTCCAGTCCTACCTGCAGTTTATCCCCGATCCCGCTACGGGAGAACTCGACATGCTCGACGGCGTGAAAATCCTGGGAACCGGGGCTCCGTTGTGCGACAACCAGTTCTTTGACCAGTGGTATTCGGACGGGAACGGCTGGAGCAAGCGTAGCAACACGGTTCTGGTCCTCCCGTCTGTATCTACGGGTGTCTATTCCATTGACTATAACTACAGTAACGGCGGATACTTCCCGCTCGATATCGTCGATACGAACACGCAGATGCGTATTGATATGGCGACCAAGGCGAACGGCGGCTGCTCGACGGAACAGTGTGAACAGTGGGGCCCGCAGACGCTCTCCATCTTCTGCCCGCCGTATGATTACCAGTATGCGGGTGACCAGACTGACATGATGGGCTCGAAGACCAATGCCCTCTGTAATTCCTGGCTTGCTAACGGTGGCCCCCGTACTCCGACGGCCGCCCAGGCTGCTGCTAACGGTGCTGGCACGCTCGGCCAACAGCATCTCCGCAACTACGGCTTTACGATGATGGGTTACGCCAAGTTCAAGTATCATTCCAAGAACCAGACCCCGAACCACGAAATCTTCGAGTTCACGGGTGACGACGATATGTGGATCTTTGTGGACGGCGTGCTTGCCGTGGACCTTGGCGGTACTCACCTTGCCGCTCCGGGCCGTGTCGATATCGAGACGCTTGCTGCGAATGGTCATGGCTGCGTGACGGATCCTGCCCTTGCCGTTCTGGGGGCACCTCCTCTTGCGAACAAGACGGGAACGGGTGAAAACTGCCAGCCGAAGGGGGATGGCTCTGTCCATTGGGCTGACAACACCTGGCACCACCTTCACTTCTTCTATGCGGACCGTCAGTCCGATGGTTCCAACATGTACATGAAGACTTCCCTTGCTGAACTTGCTCCGACCAAGTATGGTCAGCCGACAGTCAAGGATGCCGCCGTTACCGTGACCGACGGTGTGGCGACGACGAGCCTTATCCTGAATACGCCGCTTTCGCAGGCGACCATTGACATGATGATTGCAGGCGGCAACTCGGGACAGATTCCGACCATCGTCGTGGCGCACTGCACCAATTACGATGCCAATGCCGGTGCCTGTGCCACATATGATACGCTTGGCATGTATGTGACCAGCGTGGAATTTGTCATGGACAAGGGTGCCGAAGGTGTTGTCTACGATATCAAGGGCAAAGTGAAGGACAAGAATAACGTAGAAAAGTCCCTTCAGGGTGGCGATATGATTGCGTTCAACTATCCGAACAATGATCCTCTGAGCGAAGCGCATAACGCTTGGAGCGAAAAGATGTTCGTGGTAAACGAATTGGGTCAGCTGGTTCCGGTCTACATCACTTCTTCGGCGGGCAAGACGGTTGAAAGCTTCCCGACGGAATGGGCTTCGACGAAGTTGATTGTGAACCCGACTACGGTTATCGACATGAAGGATACGACGCTTGTCCGTCCGGAATTCTATGTGGATGAGTTGACGGCTTTGGCCGAAGCGTCCGATGACGGAATGCTTAAGAATAACGCCACTGCCGAGTTGCTGATTACACCGCTTCCGACAGACTTTATTGATGGCGGAGACCAGAATGGCTGGCTCAAGGACAACTGGGACGCCATTACGGGAGCTCCGGTTGGTGCTGATGGCCATGCCGGTGCTGCTGTGACATGGCCGAACGCCAAGATCAAAAACAACAACGGTGTGCAGGGCGATAACGGAACCCCGGCGATGGGACGTTGCTATGCGGATGCGAACGGCACCGAAAGCTGCTCCAGCATTTCGTTCCGTACGTCGCAGCCGTTCCAGGTGAACGTGCGCGTGTTTGACCACCTTGGCCACTTCATCAGCCAGTACACCGAAAGCGTGAAGGATCCCAACGTGTTCCGCCAGATGGTGACGGACCCGGTTGTGAATGCTGGTCTGCAGGGTCAATACTGCTTCCCGGACAAGGGCGAACCGGTCCAGACGAGCGGTGTTGCCGAAATGATGGTGACCATCAAGATGTATCCGATTTCTCAGCAGGGCCGCAAGCTCGGCACGGGTCCCTACATCTACCAGGTGTCCATCATTAAGGAACATTACAAGTACTGCGCCTACATGGGCAATGGTGCCACGCAGTTCGTGGATGCCCCGTACCAGCGCGCCTCCTACACGACGACTCGCGGCTACCTCCGCCGTGGAAACTAGTTCGGAAGGACAAGCTTGAAAAGGACCCGGCAAAAGCCGGGCCTTTTTTATATATGCTCGAGGCCCGCCCTAGTCCTGTTTTTCCCCGATGAGTGCGAATGGTTCAGCGTCTGTGATGCGGACCTTTAGCGACTTGCCTGCGGGAATGTCGCCGACGAGGGCTACCGGGCGGTAGGCCTCGTTCCGCGCGATGGAGGTGCCACTCCGGTGGCCCGCCTTTTCGGCGGTGACGCGGCACTCGCGACCCATCCACCGGGAATTGTTTTGTTGCGCGATTTTTTGGAAGGCTTCGGCGAGGATGGCCGATCGTTCGTGTTTGACTCGGTCGGGCATGCGCAGTGCCGTGTCGGCCTCCATCCGCGCGGCGGCCGTTCCCGGCCGGGCGACAAAGCGCGTGATGTTGCATACCGTCGGTCGGGTGTCACGGAGCAGCTGGAGTGTCGCCTCGAAGTCGCTGTCCGTTTCTCCGGGAAATCCGACGATGAGGTCGGTGCTGAGGGTCGCTAGCGGGAAGCGCGTGTTGAATTCGTCGGCGAGCCGGAAAAAGTCACTTGCGGAGTGCCTCCGGTTCATCGCCTTGAGAATGCTGTCGCTCCCGCTCTGCACAGGAATGTGGATAAACTTGTAGAGACGGTCGTCCTGGAAACATTCCCAGAGCGAATCTGCGTATTGCTGCATGTGGCGCGGGTTTCCCATGCCGAGGCGCATCCGGTAGTCGCCGGGAACATGCGCGAGAATGTCCTGCGTGAGTTCTGCAAGGTTTGTCCCGATGTCGAACCCGTAGCAGGCGCAGTCCTGGCCGGTAAGCTGGATTTCGGAGCAACCGTCAGCTACGAGCTGTTTGACCTGCTCGACGATTCCTTCGGGGGCGTAGCTTTTGAGACGTCCTTTCACGAGGTGCGTGCTGCAGAACGCGCATGCGTCGAGACAGCCTTCCTCGATATTCACGATACCTGTGAACGGCGATTCTCGAAGGATTCTGCCTTGCATCGGAATTTTGGATTCCGCGACTAGGTCGCTAATTCCAGCGGCGGCGGAAATTTCCTTTAAATCCGTAAAAGCTACGTTGTTTGTAAATCTGGAGGCTTCCTCGCGGAAGTCCTTTGGGGCGCACCCTGTGATGAACAGCGGCACATCCGGAAATGATTCGGATGCGGTCCGTAAAAGTTTCAGGGCCCCCGCGTTGCCCTTCACGGTGCAGACGTTCAGGTAGATGGCGTCAGGCGTAACCTGCTGACTTGGCTTTCCTTGTGCGGTTGACTTCGCTTCCGGTAGGCTGAACAGGATGCGGCAATCCGGGTGTAGGGTGGCTAGCGCCCTTGCTATGCGTTCCCCGTCGCCGAAATTTGCGGCACACCCCTGGCTGATTACGGCAAAAACCGGGTTCTCGGCACTCATTTCTCGAACCGCTCCAGCGTGATTCCCGGGTAGTAGTGCGTGAGGATGGTCTTGAAATCCTGGCCCGCGGCACTCCGGGCGCGGACGCCCATCTGGCACATGCCGACCCCGTGTCCGAATCCTTTGCCGGAGACTGTCCATTCGCCTTTCTTGTGTTCTATCCTGAAGAACGACGACGGGAGGATTGTCCCGCCCTTCTTGAACAGCCATCGCACTTTGTCGCCCCGGACTTCGAACTTGCCCTTGTCTGTTTCGACGGCGAGCGTGAGGATGCGTCCGCTATTGAGCGTGTCCTTGACGACGATGTTCTTGATTTTCTTGAAATCGGGAACTTTGGCCTTGGCTTCTTTCCCGTTCTTCTTTATGAGGGATTCGAGTTCCTTGTCGCTGAACTTGCGTTCCCACTTGCTGTAGCTCGATTCGTTGCACCATGGCGTACCGTCATCGCGCAGGTCGGGTGCACTCTTGAGGTAGGGAAGGTCGGGCCGCTCCCAGGTGGCAAGCGTCTCGCTCATGCCCCCGCAGGTGGAGTGGTAGTAGGCGATGATGAACTCGCCGTTGTAGGTCATGACGATTCCTGCGGTCGACTTCACGGCGCTGTCGGTAAGCGGAGTCGCCGAGCGCAGTCCCATGTAAACCTGGTCTTTGGTATCGGCGTAAACATCGAACCCCATGGATTCGCGGCTGCCGAAGTGCTTGTAGGCATACGTGCGTGCGGCGATGGCCTGCGATTCGAGTGCGCTGAAGCGGCTGCTGTCGAGCTTGCCGATTTCGTAGGGCACGACCCCGCGCAGGTATTCTTCTACGTCGATCACGTTCACTGCGTTTATCAGTCCCTTGCTTGCGCTCACGTAAAAGTGCCCGGGATAGCATGCGGAGGCAAGTTCCTTTGTGGTCGGCGCGATAGAGATGCAATTCCCTTCGCCGTAGATTTCCTTGTTTTCGAGCGTGACGGAGTTTTCCTTGCCCTGGAACTTTACCATGTTGCCCGAAGGCGTCATGTGTATGGTTTCGCCCTCGAGTTTCAGATAGAGTTCCTTGACTCCGATGTAGACTCCCACTTTCAGGGGGCGGTTCAGGTTCTCGGGAATCTTTTTTGCGATGACGCCTGACGGCAAGTTTGCGCTTGCGTTGTGCGTTTCGGAGACGCTTGTCGCTTCGATCGGTGTGAAATTTACGGGTGCCCCGTAATCGGATTCGTCGTTTGTCTGCTCCTGTCCGGCGGAGTCCTGCGGTAGAGCTTGCTGGACGGGTTTTGTCTCGGGCAAAACCGGCAGTTCAAAATCGTCGGCAAACGCTATTGCCGAAAGTGCGAAAACGCAGAGCGCGGAAAATTTAGGACACCCAATCACCAACCGCCGGTCACTTCTTCTTCAGTTTTGCCTGGGTCTCTTTCGCCATCTTGCGGAGCTTGGACTGGTTCATCGTGCGGTCGGCGGTAGAAATCTTGTCCACGAACAGGTCGCCGTTCAGGTGGTCCGTCTCGTGCTGGATACAGCGGGCAAAGAGCCCTTCGCAGTTATGGATTTCTTGCGGTTCGCCGTTGATGTCGAAAAAGCGCACACACACCTTGTCCGGGCGCACTACATTGCAGAAGATATCCGGAAGAGAGAGACAGCCTTCGTCGTAGTCCACGGGCTTCGCATCTTCTTCGGGTTCCCATTCGGGGTTGAACATGATGTAGGGACGCGGGTCCTCCTCGCCGGGGATGGCCGTGTCGATGACCACGAGGCGGATGTTCCTGCCAATCTGCGGGGCGGCAAGTCCACAGCCCGGGGCGTCGTACATGGTTTCGAGCATGTCCTGTGCCAGTTGGCGCAGTTCCGGAGTGATTTCGGTAATCGGCTCGCTTTTTTTGCGGAGCACCGGGTCGCCGTAAATGCGGATGGGGAGGAGGGCCATGGGTTATTCCTTGTCGCGGATTACTTCTTTTCGTCCTTCTTTTCTTCGGCGGACTTTGCTTCGGCGTTCAGCACGCGGAGAATGGCGCCCTTTTCGAATTCGATGAGGGTCGTGGAGGATGTACGCACGGTCACGTAGCCCGTGGAATCCTCGATGTTCGTGACGGTGCCGATGATGCCGGCGGTCGTCATGACCTTGTCACCCTTCTTGAGGGCCTTGCGCATTTCTTCCATCTGCTTCATTTCCTTGTTCTTCGGGCGGATGAAGAAGAGCCACATCACGACGAACAGGAGGATGATGGGAAGGAATCCCATGATGCCGCCGCCGGGCTGCTGTGCAGGGTCGGCTTCCTGGGCGAATGCGGCGATGGAGGAAAGGGTCACGAGGAGTGCGGAAAGTTTCATGTTTAGCCTTGTTTTAAGGTGATTGTTTGTTTCGCGCGGAAATATAGAAAAAATCGCTATACCAGCTTCTTGTCGAGCAGCGGGAATATACGGTTGAGTTCGAGCAGGTCGAGGATATGCTCGAAGTCGCCGGAGATGCTCTCGATGTTTTCGAGGGCGGATTCCTCGCCAAACGTAGGCTCGGATTGGAGTGTCCCGCTTTGCAGTAGCGGCGCGAGCGTGCGCATCGAAAGGGTGCTTCCGAACAGGGTCTTTTTTGCCTGCGACTCGAACGTATCCATGGGAACGGTGGCATGCCCGTTCTTGAGCGGAATCCCGTTGTCGCGGACGGCCTTTACGAATGCGGTGAGCACGAGTTGGTCGGTGATGGAAAGGATGTTCGGCGATACCTGCTTGTTGATGGCGCGGTAGCGGAGGGCCTCGTAGAGCATGGGGACAATCTGGAGGCTGGAGACCCTCACCGTTTCGCCTTCGACTTTCAAGAGCCCGATTCCCTCGAGAATCTGCAATAGTTTGTCTGTGTCGGACGCGTCCGTGTTGTTGAGGACGAGCATCTTCTTGCGGATGGTCGTAACCGGGATGTTGTCCGCGCCCGAGGTAGAAAGATGCTTGCTGAAAAGGAACAGCAGTGCCGGGAGCGCCTGCACGATCTTGTGCTTTTTCTGGTTGCTCTCGGCGATGTGGCAGTGGTTTGCGATAAATGAAAGCGTGGAGCGGAACCAGGCAGGCTTGAGTTCGAGTTCACGCTGGAGTGCCGCCTGCTCGATGAAGACTATTTCGCTATTTTCGGCGGCGCGGACCGTGTATTCGCGGGGGGCGCTTTCGAGGAGGCTGAATTCGCCGATGAGCGAGCCGGGCCCGAAGTTCTGCCAGTGCCTCTGCCGCAACTGCTTGGACATGCCGACGAGCATGCCCGACTTGACGATGACGAGGCTCGATGCCTTGTCGCCTTCGAGGAACAGGTATTCGCCTTCCTTGACGAGCATCAGACGGCCCCCCGGAGGTTGGAGTCGTAACGCAGCGCAGTGAGGAAGTATTCAATCTTCTTGAGGTCGATGTGGAACTTGTTCGAAAGCCCTTCCTTGAAGCAGCCCAGGTCCTGGAGCGTAATCCACTGCGCGACATCGATGGGGAGTTCCCTCTCGTTCAGGAGCGATATCCATTCGGGAGCTTCCATCTCGACGGTCTCGTCGAGCGTGGTGAGGTGCACGAGGATGCGTTTTTGCGGGAGGCTCAGCCGGAGCGGTTCCCATGAGATGCCTTCGTCCTGCGCAAACAGGTAGTCCGAATAGATTTGCATGAGCATCGCGTTGTGGACCTGCAGGTAGAGCGAATCGCCGTCTTTCGAAATGGCAATGAAGTTGCGGCGGGCAAGGGCCTTCACGTCTTCCTTGATGGTCGCTGCCGGGATGCGGGTAATCCAGTTGAATTCACGGACGAGATCTTCGAATGCGTACTTGTGCCCCGATTCCAGGTGGGCGCAGTATTCCGCGAGACTCATCAGCGTATTCTCGACCGGGGTCGTGCGTGCGGATTCCTTTAGCAGGCGAGTCTTTACGGCGAGGTTCTTCAGGATGGCGAGCAGCCAGACGGGGATGTTCTTGAGCTCGGACTCGAGACATTCTTCCGAGAGCACGGTGATTTCGGAATCTACGGAAGCCTCGATGGTGTAGCGCAGGGGCTCGCGTTCGAAAAGCGATGCCACACCGACGATATCGCCCGGCTGCATCTTGAACTTGACGGTTCGGTTGCCGCCAGCCTTGTCCACGGCGACGAGTTCGCCCTCGTCGAGGATGATGAGTTCCCGATTTCCGGAGTCCGGAGAATATACAACAAAACCCGCCTTCACGCGCGAATGCGTGGGCGGGATAACTTGCTGCCGGGAATTCCCGTTCATCGGGAAACTACCCCTTGAAGCCTAATTAGGCCTCGCGTTCTTCGATACGAGCTGCCTTACCGCGGAGGTTGCGCATGTAGTAGATGCGGGACTGGCGGACCTTGCCGGCGCGGTCGAGAACGATGGAGTCGATGCGGGGGCTGTTGACCGGGAAGATGCGTTCGACGGCCACGGAGCCGGACATCTTGCGGACGGTGATCGTCTTGGAAATGCCGGAGTTCTTGTGCTGGATCACGACACCCTTGAACGGCTGGATACGTTCCTTGGTGCCTTCAATGACCTTGACGTTCACGGTAACGGTGTCGCCGGCGCGGAAAGCCGGAATATCGGACTTCACGTTTTCGTTGTGGATTGCTTCGATGTTCAGGGACATAATGTGTACCTCTTAATTATTTGTCGCCAAATTTAGCATTTAATTTGATTTTTTCAAGGATGTCGGGGCGTCTTTCTTGCGTTCTTTTCAAGGATTCCTGCCTCCGCCACTCCGAAATGTTCTTGTGATGGCCCGAAAGCAGCACTTCGGGCACCTTTTTTCCCTCGAAAACCTCGGGGCGGGTGTAGACCGGCCATCCCAGTACGCCCTGCGCGAAGGAGTCGGTGTCGCCGCTCTCGCGGTTCCCGAGCGCTCCGTCGATGAGCCTCACCACGGCATCGGTCAAAAGCATTGCGGGCAGTTCGCCCCCGCTGACCACGAAATCGCCTATGGAAATCTCCATGTCGACCTCGGTCTGGCGGATGCGGTCGTCGATGCCCTTGTAGTGCCCGCACACGAGCACCAGGTGGGTCTCGTGTGAGAGTTCCTCTGCAATCTTGTGCGTGAAGGGCACGCCGTCTGCCGTGAGGTAGATGACCTTGCCTCCGTCCTGCTTTACGCCCGTGCTGCGGATGGCTGCGGCGAGCGGTTCGGGGCGGAGCACCATGCCCGGTTCGCCCCCGTAGGGCACGTCGTCCACCTGGCCGTAGTCGTTTATCGCGAAGTCGCGGAGGTAGACCGTGTTGAATTCCATGAGGCCCTTCGCCTGTGCACGCCCCATGATGGATTGCTTCATCGGGGCGAACATCTCGGGGAATATGGTGATGCAGTCGATGACCATCATGCCTCCCCGCTGTTCTCGGGCAGCGCTTCCGAGGAGTGGTCCTCGGGGCAGAGCGCCTTCAGGTAGGCTGCGTCGCACACGATGAACTCTCCGTCCTCGTCGATATCGAGCACGCAGTCGTCTATCCACGGGGCGAGGATGGACTTGCTGCTGAATTCGGACTGGAACGCGTCGTCGAACCTGATGTGGAACGCGTTGACCGTCGGGAGTTCCTGCACCTCGAGCACTTCGCCGATGTCCTTGCCGTCTTCGGTATGGACGCGGAAGCCTTCCAGGTCGTCGATGTAGTACTCGCCTTCGGGGGCGGGGAGCCTCTCCGATTCCGGAATCATCACGTCGCCGTTCACGAAGTGCGCGATCGATTCGGGCGTGTCGTAGCCTTCGAACTTCAAAAGCCAGATGTCGTTCGCCTGCTTGGAATCCTCGATACGCAGGTCCAGTTCCTCGCCGTTCGTCTTTTTGAGGCGCACGTCCTTGAGGCTCTTGTGGCGCGTAATGTCGTGGGTGAGGGGCATCGCCTTGATGTAACCCTTCACGCCATGCGTGCGCATGAGCTGGCAGACGGTGATGTAGGCTTCGGAATCGGACATCTTATAGTGGTTTGAAGTGTTCGGGGGGGATAAAAAAAGTCCCGTGCGTGGTGCACAGGACTCTTTAGCAAAGCTTGATTATGCTTCGGCCGGAGCTTCGGCGGCGGGAGCGGCCTCGGCAGCTTCCTTGGCGGCCTTCTCGGCTTCGATCTTGGCGAGGGCCTTGGGGCCGAGCTTCACGGCCTTCTTCTTTTCCGGACGCGGAGTGGCGGTCTTGCCTTCGATGGAACGGCCGGCCTTGATCTCGTGGAACAGGTCGAGGATGCCGACCTGCTTCAGGAGGTTGCGGACGGTGTCGGACGGCTGGGCGCCGACGGAGAGCCACTTGAGGACCTTTTCCTGGTCGAAGCGGATTTCGGCCTTCTTGAGGTTCGGGTTGTAGAAACCGACCTGTTCGATAAAGCTATCGTCGCGAGCCTTGCGGTTGTCGATGACGACGGCGCGGTAGATGGGGTTGTGACGCTTGCCGAAGCGGGCGAGACGGATAACAGTTGCCATTTTAACCTCTTTTGGGGTTCCCGGAGACCGGGGTTGTTGTTTTTGCCGGGGCAATATAGAAATAAAACTTTTGTGTGTAAAGGACGGAATTGTAAAATTTTCCGTCCTTTACATATAAATTAACATACAAAACTATAAAATTTGGCGAAATTTCTTCAAAATCGCCAAAAAAAGACTTTTGCGGATTCCCTGCCCGGGGGCTAGTTGCCACCTTTTAGGATGGCGCGGAGCTCATTTGCGGCCTTCTCGAGGTCGTCGTTCACGATGGTATATTCGTATTTTCCCTGCGTTTTCGCAAATTCCATCTCTTTTTTCGCATTGTGGAGGCGGGTCTGGATGACTTCTTCCGAGTCGGTGCCGCGGCCGCGGAGCCTGCGTTCGAGTTCCTCTTCGCTCGGGGGGAGGATGAGGATGCCGGTCGCGTCGGGGTAGACCTTGTCGAAGTTCACCTTGCCGAACACGTCGATGTCGAACAGGACGCGCTTGCCCTGCTTGAGCATGTCTTCCACGAAGAACTTGGGCGTGCCGTAGTAGTTGCCGTGCACCAGGTTGTATTCCACCAGCGCATCATCCTTGATCATCTGTTCGAACTCTTCCTTTGTCTTGAAGAAGTAGTGCACGCCGTCGACTTCGCCCTCGCGGGGCTTGCGGGTGGTGGCCGAGATGGAATAGACGATATCCGGGAATTCCCCGATGACCTTGTCCTTGAGGGTGGTCTTGCCCGCGCCGCTTGCGGCGCTCATCACGAATAGCTTGTTCTTCATGATGTAAAATTTAGTAAAATCGGGCCCGCGGGTGTGATTTTTGACAAAAGGGGCTCCGCGAATTTGATTTTGCTCAAATAAATGAAAGCCGAGGATGTGATATGACGCAAGTGCTCCGCGATGTTGTTAAAAAAAAGTTTTGCGATTGTTATATTTATATTCACTTGGCGAAAGGGATTAGGAGATTCTATGAAATCTAGTTTTATTGCTGTTGTCTTGGCGTGCCTTGCAGGCATGGCCTTTGCCGACCCGACTGTATCTATCTTTGTGAAGGACGCCTCCGAGTTCCAGGCGATACAGGCCGACTTGCAGCAGTTGAAGGCGGGCATCGGGAGCGATAACCCCGAACTTGATTCCTTAATCAGCCGTGCGAACCGCATTGCGAAGATGAACGACCGGTGTAGCATGGTTTCTATAAACGACGTGCTCGACGAGGAGTGTGGACACTTCTATGCCGTGGAACTCCCCGAATTCGAATCGCGCTACATGGAAGTGACCGGCGAGCTGCGCCTGGGCGTGGTGACCATGGCGAACGACCTGGAACAGCGCACGCAGCAGATTGACGCCTGTACCGACGCTTTTTCCCGCATTATCGCGAGCAAGGAGAACCTCCTGAAAATCGAGGGCGGCGTGGACCTGGAACCGCTCTCGCATGCGGGTGCGTTCGATGCATCTTACAACTTCAAGCTGCGCTACGACGAACGCCGCATGGACCAGCAGAAGCATTTTACCGAACTCTGGCTCTCGAAGTGCGGTGACATTGTGCTGCGCAAGTCGGGCGACGAGTTTGCTCCGCTTTTTGTGCAGGCGCTCGACCACATGAACGACTCGCTTTTGCATACGAAGACGAACCTGAAGGTGGTTCTCGATACGAGCGACCTCTCGCTCTACCTGGACCTGAACAGGCCGGTGGCGGGCGCGTACTACCTGAGCGGCGCCGAACTCTTCAACGTGACGCAGATTCCTTCGGGCAAGGAGAACGCGCACCTGCTGGTGGACATGAAGGACAAGTCGGTGAACTTCCCGAAGGGGCGCGACGGCGAGATGGCCACCTACAAGGGCCGCGTGGAGTTCGAGAAGGCGAGCAACGACCTCGTGGGCCGCTGGATTTGGGGCCGCGATTCTACGGCCATCAAGGCGATGCCCAAGATGAACACGAAGACGGTTGCATCCGAGGTGGTGACCGCCTCGGGAACGGTGTCCAATGCCGCTCCGGTAGCGGAAACGGCCCCGCAGGCGGGCGACAAGGTCGATACCGGCATTCCCGAAGCGGAAAAGTCGGGAGACACGCACTGGGTGCTTATCGGTATTTCGGCGGCAACGCTCATTACGGGCACGACGCTTGCCATTGTCTATAACAACAAGGCGAAGACCGAAAGCGAAAAAATGCCGGCTTCGCGCGAAGAATTCAATAACCGCCACGATGACATCGGGAAGTACCAGAAGTATCGCACCGCGGGCATCGGCATTGCCATTGTGGGTGGAATCGGCCTTGGCCTGAGCATCGCATTCTAGGGAGGAAACTATGAAAAAGATTTTTGCGCTCATCCTCGCATTCCTCTTTGCGGCCTGCAGCAACTACCAGGAAGAGTTCGACAACAACTTCGGGGCGCTGGAATATGCGGACGATGTAGACTATTCTTCCCCGTCGGGTGGCGATGATCCGTTGCCTTCGTCTTCGGATGTCGATAATCCGTCGTCATCTTCTGTCCCGACATCGAGCGGTGCCGAACCGCAGTCTTCGGAAGCGGTTCCGACCCAGAGTTCTGAGAAATTGTCCAGTAGCTCTGCTGAATCTAGCAGCTCCGCAAAGTCTAGTAGCTCCGCGAAGTCGAGCAGTTCGGTAAAATCGAGTAGTTCGGAGACCTCTTCTTCGTCGTCCAGTTTCGGGTCGAGCGGAAGCTTCACTTATGTGATCAATAGTAAAACATACACTTCAAGCTATGTGAGACATAACAATTATATTTGGATGGACCAGGATTTGGTAAACAGTGTTTGGGGGCATTCTTCAGGTGAATGGAATGGTGCTCCCAAATATTTCACATGGTCAGAGGCTAAGAAAGCTTGCCCGAATGGGTGGCGCTTGCCGAAATCTGAGGAAATTAGAAAGTCTCGTAATTTAGAAAATAGCACATCTTTTAATGATAGTGGTGCTTTGGCAGGTTATTTCCTTTATACTAAATGGCACAAAGTAGGCGAAGAGGGCATGTATTGGACCAGTGACACTACAGGTGGTTATGCCGAAGTCTTTTCGCTTAAGAAAAACGGTGGGGCTGGCAAAATTGTCAGTGTAAATATAGGTTTTGAAGATAAGTCGGTAATGTTACCTGTTCGTTGTGTCCAGCCAAGTGGTAATATGTTTAATGAACCGAGAAGTTCTTCTCTGTCGATTAAACTTTCAAAGGAAAAAATCTATGACAGCACTTATGTGACTGTAACAATAGGCGACCAGACTTGGATGGCGGAGAACCTACTCTATTATTATAACTTTGGCGACGCAGAGAAGTGTTATGATGGAAATAAAGCTCTTTGCAGGGTATATGGCAACTATTTTACTTGGAATAGTTCGCAACAAATTGATGAAAAGTGTAGCACATACGATAGCAAATGGATTCTTCCGACAGAATCAGATGTAATTACATTAATAGAAACTGTTGGAGGTGCAGATAAACTCGCATCTGTTGGGATGGAAGGGACGAATGCCGCTGAATTTGATATAGTTCCATCGGGCCATTATGCAAAAGGTGCGGTTTTCAAAACTGTGGAAGAATCTGAATATCCAGCGTGTTTCTGGTTGTTTGCGGATGCAATATATGACGAGTCGGATGCATTTTACGAGTCGGATGCATTTTGTATAAAAAAAGATCTCACTGGATCAATCGTTAAACTCCCTGTAGCTGAATATCATCCAATTCGCTTAATACGAAATCCAAGCTGCCGTTAGCTTTCATAGTATTGCGCCTAATTTAAACGTCTACATATAACCGTATAAATCCCGGGGCCGATGGCTCCGGGATGACTTGCTTTTGGATGACTGCTAGTTCTTCTTGTCCTCGATGTACAGCGGACGCTGCTTGACTTCGTCGTAGATGCGGCCGATGTATTCCCCGAGAATCCCGATTGACATGAGCTGCACGCCTGCAAAGAACACGATGGCCGTCATGAGCGATGCCCAGCCCGGTACTGTTGTCGCGGGGCTCAGTATTTTTTCGAGGATGGACCATACGAATACGCCGAAACCGACAACGGTCGCAAAAAGTCCCATGTAGAAACTGACCTTGAGCGGCGCGGAACTGAATCCGGTAATGCCGTCGAAGGCGAGCCGCATCATCTTTTTGAGCGGGTACTTGGACTTGCCCGCAGTGCGTTCGGCACGGTCATACTTGACGCCAATCTTCTTGAAGCCAACCCAACAGACAAGCCCGCGCAAGAAGCGGCTACGTTCCGGCAAGTTCTTGAGCTGGTCCACCACGCAGCGGTCCATGAGGCGGAAGTCGCCGGTATCGGGCGGAATTTCGATGCTCGTGAGCTTGCCGATGATACGGTAGAAGCAGAACGCGGTAAAACGCTTGAAGATGGTTTCGCCCTTGCGCTTGTTCCTCTGCGCGTAGACGACCTGGTAGCCCTCGCGCCACTTTGCGAGCATTTCGTGGATGAGGCTTGGCGGGTCCTGCAGGTCGCCGTCGATAATCACCACCGCATCGCCGATTGCATGGTCGAGCCCCGCGCTGAAGGCGGCCTGGTGCCCGAAATTGCGGCTGAAGTTGATAATCTTGTTATTCGGATTGCCCGGAAGCAGTCCCTCGACAATTGCGCGCGTCTTGTCCTTCGAACCGTCGTTCACGAAAATGAGTTCGTGTTCGATATCCTTGAGTTCTTCTTCGAGAACGCGGTAGGTTTCGGCAACGATTTCTTCTTCGTTAAAGACGGGAATGATGACAGATAAAAGCATGGCTAAATAATAGTAATTAAGGAATCAGGACGGGATGGACGAAGTCCACGTGGCTGCAGTCGATGCTCCCCTTGGGAACAGTTTTGAGGGTGAGTTTCTGGATGCCCTCGGTGTTTGCCGATAGCGTGTGGATGATTCCGTTCTGGAATACGGGGCTCGTGGCAAGCACGTTCCCGTCGCCGATGATTTGTACCGAAACGCCCTCGCTGCAGAGGCTTTCGTCGTCGAGCCCGAACGATGTGCGGAACGCGCGGTACTTGCCTTCGAGATTGAACGATGTTTCCGAGGCGGCGTGAGTCGAGAATCCTTCGGCGAAGTGCTTGCCGTCGAGAATCATGTCGTGGTTCTCGATGCTCTTGCCCCAGTGGAGTTTGCCCCAGTCCTGGCGGTGCTCGACGAGAATCGACTGCGGAAGGCGAGTTGTCCCCCCGGCATCGTTGAAGTAGTATTTTGAAACGTCGGCAAGCTTCGTGCGCTTTTCCGTGTCCGTGATGATGTAGCGGATGGTGTTGTAACCGGGCTGCAATTTGTCATAACCCACCAGAACGTTGTATTCTCCGGGGGCGTAGACTGTATCTTTCAGCAGGAACTTGTCAAGCGTAATCCGGAGTGCCCAGTTCCGAGTCGCTTCTGCCTGTTCCTTGAGCTTGTAATTCAGGAGCAGCGGGGATTCGTTCGGATTTTCCGTGGCACTCTCGCTTGCAGTTACGGCGGCGCTGTCGTTTGCTGCTGTGACCTTGCCCCTCGTGGGTTCAGAAACCTGGATGATGTTCGTGGGGTTGTATTGCTTGCGACCGTTGAACTTCGCGATTTGCACCCAGTAGCTGTTGGTAATCAGGATGTTCTTCACGCCCACGAGGTCCATTTCGCGTTCGAACACGTCACAGGTGGTGGGAATGCGGTGCTCTACCGCCTTCTTGTGGTAGGTCTGGCTGTCCCAGCAGTCGAGACCGCGGATGTAGTAGACTTCGCCCTTGTACTTGTCGACAAGCTCATTCAGCTGTTCCGTCGACATCTGGCGCGCCCTGTCATAGTGGATGGAAGAAATCCCGTATCCCACAAAATGCCAGGGACGACCGTAAATGAAGTAGCGGTCCTTTTGGGGCAGCTCCTTGAGCCAGCCGAGGATTCCGTATTCCTCGGTGGTCAGGTGGTTGCGGTTGTACATGATGTTCTTGTTGAAGTCTTCCTTGTAGTGGAATGTCCATGCGCTGAGGATGATGGTGGCGATGACCATGCCTGCGAATGCGAGCGGCTTTGCCTCTTTCTTGCTTGCGGACAAGGCGAAGTACTCGATGGCGTGCGCGATGGGGAGAGCCCCCACGAAGGCCATGCTGGGCAGCATCACCAGGCTGTAGCGCTGGTTAATCTGGATGCTAAAGTCGCCCGAGACGTTCTCGAGAATCATGTAGGTCTGCACGTGGTAGAGCAAAAGGAACACGAGCGTCCACAGGTAGAACCTGCAGCCCTTTGTGGCGTCGTAGATGGCGCGGAAAACAAGGTAGATGCCGCCGATGGCAAAGAGGTAGTTGAAGTAGGTGAGGAACGGGTTCTCGAGTTCGCCGTTTTCCTTGAGGGGGCGGGTCATCTCGATCCAGTTGCGTTTCAGGTCTTCGAGGAAATGTCCGTGGGCTTCGAATTCGCCGCCCTGGAATCCGAATCCCTGGAAGTAGCTGATGGTAAGCAGTGCAGGTACCGAGAACAGCGAGAGCGTCACGAAGAACGTGGGCGCCTTGAAATCCTTCTTGTCGAGGATTTTCGGGAAGGCGAAGAATATGAATGAAAGCAGGCAGAATGCGGTTTCCTGGCGGGTCTGCGCGAAGAACGCGAGGCTGAGGGCGAGGAGCGCCCAGTGCATTACGGTGTTGCGGTCGTAGGCCCACTTGAAAATGAATAGCGAGAGCGCGGAGAGGAAAATGTAGAGCGGTTCCACCGACATGGCGCGGAACTGGAAGAGCACGGTGGGCTGCAATGCCATGAGTAGGGCTGCGAGGAAGGCGAGCAGGGGCTGGCGCGTCCAGGCGACAATCGCGAGGAACATCAAGAGGAAACTGAGCGGAAGCATCAGGAGCTCGGCGTTGAAAATCCAGTGCAGGTCGGTGCCGAACACGTGCATGCCGAGGTAGTAGAGGAAGGCGAGCCCCTTCGTCTTGAAGCTGTTCGACGTGGCTAAGCACTTGAGGTTGCCGTCTTCGAAAACGCCCTGGTTGCAGGTGCCTGATTCGTGGTTGTAGTACATGTTCTGGGCGACCGACATGAACACGCTTTCGTCGCTTTGGACGCGGTGGCGGGCTTCTATCTGGGTACCCGCGAAGACGGCGATGCCGATGGCTACCGCTATGGCGAGGATGCTGAAAGGTTTTGGCGGGAGGATACCCTTGAACCATTCGCGGAAATCCTTGTTCAGGAACGCGAACAGGATGATGGCGGCCGCGAACTGGAACAGGAACAGCGGGAGGGGGAGGTTCAGGTCGAGCTGGCGGATGATTTCCTTGTGTCCGCCGCTGGGGCGACCGAGAAACCAGATAAGGGTCGGAATGATGAGGGCTATAACCAGGCCGATAAGGCCTGCTGGGTGCAGTAAGTTCTTGAGTGTCAATAGAATAGAATCTTTAATCTTCATGTTGGAAGCCATAATGCTTTTTTCTTGGTTGCTTGCAAAATATAACTTTTTATGTTATCGAGCTTTAACGGGGGCATCAAGCCTTGAGAGAAAGCGTAAAAAAAACTACATTTGGCGCGTAAAAATCAACACCCAAGAGGTTTTACCGTGCAAGACTCCCTAGTTACGAAAGCAGCCGACAACGTCCGAATCCTTTCTGCCGCGATGGTGCAGAAGGCGAAGTCCGGGCATCCGGGTGGCGCGATGGGCGCCGCCGACGCAACGACGCTTTTGTTTGCGGAATTTTTGCGCTACGACCCGGACGATCCGGAATGGATGGGCCGCGACCGCTTCTTTATGGACCCGGGCCACATGAGCCCGCTCCTGTACTCCGAGCTCGTGCTTACCGGCCGCCTCACGCTTGACGACGTGAAGAACTTCCGCCAGCTCGGCAGCCGCACTCCCGGCCACCCCGAACTTGACGTGATGCTCGGCATCGAGAACTCCTCGGGCCCGCTCGGCATCGGCCACGGCATCGCACTTGGCGCCGCCATCGCCGAACGCTTCATGGTGGAACGCTTCGGTTCCATCCTCGAGCACAAGACTGTCTGCCTTGTTTCTGACGGCGGCCTCGAAGAAGAAATTGCCTACGGCGTGGGCCGCATCGCGGGCCACCTCAAGCTTTCGAACCTCATCTTCTTCTACGACGCGAACCAGGTGCAGCTCAGTTGCAAGACCGAAGACGTGATGAGCCACGACTTCGTCGGCCAGTACAAGGCATGGGGTTTCCGCGTTATCGAATGCGATGGCAGCAACATCGCCGAACTGCGCAAGGCTTTCAAGGAAGCCTGGGCCGAGAAGGAAAAGCCGACGCTCGTGTACGGTCACACCACGATGGCGAAGGGCGCAGTCGCCGAAGACGGCAAGAGCTACGAAGGCGAAGTTTCTACGCACGGGCAGCCGCTCAACGCTGCCGGTGCTTCCACAACCGCTACGGTCAAGAACCTCGGCGGTAACCCGGACGACCCGTTCCAGGTGTTTGACGACGTGAAGGCGGGCTTCGAGGCTCGTGCGAACGAACTCCGCAAGGTTGTCGCCGAATGGAAGAAGGCCAAGGCTGACTGGGACAAGGCGAATGCCGAAAAGTCCGCGACCCTCAATGAATGGCTCTCCGGCAAGGCTCCGGTGCTCAACCTCTCGAACCTCCCCATCAAGGAAGGTGTCGCTACCCGCGTCACGAGCGGTACGGTGCTCGGCTACCTCGCCGAGAACTTCCACAACATCATCTGCAGTTCCGCCGACCTTTCCAACTCCGACAACACGCAGGCGTTCCTCAACAAGACGGGCATCTTCCGCCCGAACGACTTCAAGGGCGCGTTCGTGCAGGTGGGCGTTGCAGAACTCACGATGGGCGCCATCATGAACGGTATCGCGTTGCAGAAGGGCCTGTTCCCGATTTGCGCCACGTTCTTCGTGTTCAGCGACTTCATGAAGCCCGCTATCCGCATGGCCGCCCTCATGGGCCTCCCGGTCAAGTACGTGTTCACGCACGATAGCTTCCGCGTGGGCGAAGACGGCCCGACGCACCAGCCCATCGAACACGAGACGCAGATCCGCCTGCTCGAAGACCTCACGAAGGAAAACGGCAAGGCCGAAATGCTCGTGCTCCGTCCGGCAGACGCTTTCGAGACTCTCGCCGCCTGGGAAATGGCTTTCGAGAACAACGACAGCCCGACGGCGCTCATCCTTACCCGCCAGGTGGTGAATACGCTCCCCGGCGAAAACCGCTACGAAGCCGCGAAGGCCTGCCGCAAGGGCGCCTACATCGTGAGCGACAATACCGCAGCGGGAAAGAATCCGGACCTCACGCTTGTGGCGAACGGTTCTGACGTGCTGCTGGAACACCAGGCCGCCGAACTCCTCCGTGCCGAAGGCAAGGCCGTGCGTGTGGTCTCCATGATTAGCCCGGCTCTCTTCCTCAAGCAGGACAAGGCCTACCGCGATCAGGTGCTCGTGCCCTGGACTCCGGTGTTTGCTCTCTCCAGCGGCCTCCCGGTCCTCTTCGACCGCGTGGTTGGCGGGTTCGGCAAGGCTTGCGGCCTGGAACGCTTCGGCGCTTCCGCTCCGGCTGGTGTGCTCGAGAAGGAATTCGGCTACGTGCCCGAGGCGGTCGCCGCGAAGGCCAAGGAATACCTCGCCGAGTTCAAGGCGAACGTTGAAGCCTTCAAGAAGGCAAACGCCTAGTTAGAAATTGCCTAGGGCTCGAACCCTGGATATTCTAAATCCATTGCGACCGGATAAAACCGGTCGCTTTTTGTGTGTTGGCGTTCTCGGACAATCCAATAATCTATATTACGATGTAGAGACACAATTCACAAAAGGATACAATATGGCAAACAAGTACGCCGGAACCCAGACCGAAAAGAACCTCCAGGCCGCCTTCGCAGGTGAATCCCAGGCCCGCAACAAGTACACCTACTTCGCCAGCCGTGCTAAGAAGGATGGCTTCGAGCAGATTGCTGAACTCTTCCTCAAGACTGCCGACAACGAGAAGGAACACGCCAAGATGTGGTTCAAGGAACTGGAAGGCATCGGCGATACCGCCGAAAACCTGAAGGCTGCCGCCGATGGCGAGAACTACGAATGGACCGACATGTACGAGGACTTCGCGAAGACCGCCGAGGCTGAAGGCTTCAAGGCTCTCGCCAACAAGTTCCGCATGGTCGCCGCCATTGAAAAGCGTCACGAAGAGCGCTACCGCGCCCTCCTCAAGAACGTGGAGACTGCCGCCGTGTTCGAAAAGAGCGAAGTCAAGGTGTGGGAATGCCGCAACTGCGGTCACATCGTCGTCGGCACCAAGGCTCCGGCTGCATGCCCGGTGTGCGCCCACCCGCAGTCCTTCTTCGAAGTGACCGCTGAAAATTACTAGGAACCGAGCGTCGCAGCGGCATGCTTGCATGCCGATATGACCGAGGTGACGAGTAATGCGCTCTGCGCAAACTACTAATCGAATTCCATTTTAAAACTAGAAAGCCTCGGTTCTAAATGAACCGGGGCTTTTAATTTGTTTGATATCCTTGACTGCGTTTGGCGCGGCTAGGCGCTTTACTTGACCTGCATGTTCAGGAGCTTGACCGTCGAACCCTGCTGCACACGGACCACGTAGCGACCGTTGGGCATTGCCTTGAATGTATGGGCGAAGTTGCCTGCGGCGACCATTTCGCTGTGGCTTTCGATAGTGACGCCCATCATGTCGACAACCTGGACCTTTACGACGCCGGCCTTGGCAACAGCGACCTGCAAGGTATTGCCCTGGAGGGAGGCCTTGAAGCTCGCGCTTGCGACAGCGGGAATGGCCTGGATAGCTTGGGCAGGCAAGGTCCCGACACATTTCACGTTGTCGATTGCCAGGGAGGTTCCGAGGTTCGCTGCGGTAAGTTTTTCATCGACTACCCAGGTCAACTTTGAAACCTTGGCCCAGGAGAAGGCGACGATGCTTGTCGGGGCGACATCTGCAACCCATTCAGGCTGGGCCATGGTGGAAACGGTCACCGTCTTCCAGGCGGCAGCGGCACTCTGGTCGGTTGCTACGTGCTCGTATCCGTTGTCGGCCTTGACTCCTGTCACGGAACTGCGCATGTGGTGTCCGGAACCCTTGTAGTCATATTGGATGGCGGTGCAGTTGGCAAGTGTTCCGGCATCGAAGGCGACTTCCATGCCAACGGACGGGTAAGTCGTGTCGCCCGGTGTAATGCCGGAAATGCCCTTCATCTCGATATAGGAGTTAGTGCCTTCCTTTACAATCATATCCCAGGACTGGTTTGCGTCCTGAGTGTTGGTGAAGGATCCGCCGGCCTTGTACAGGTACCAGTAGGCGGTCTTTCCGAGCTTTTCGGCTGTGGTGTTGCCGTCATCGAAGTCATCGATGACAACGGCAGACTTCGGGACGTCGGGTGTGGTGCTGCCGCCACCGACGTAGCCGGCGCAGTTTACATCGTCGATGTAGAGATAGTCGGCTGTCGCTTCGCCCTTGATTTCCCAGGCCAGCTGTACGACGTTCGCCATCTTCAGGGGGATCGTGGTTCCCCAGCCATCTTCCTGGGTGAGCGACGATACGGGGACAGATGCCGTGCTCCAGCTTGCACTGCCCGCCATGGCTTTCGAGTGCCTGTTGTAATCAGTCAATCCGCCTTTTTCGTCGCCGTCCATCACGGCCTTCAGATTGTGGCCCGCCCCCTTATACTTATACGAAATTGCGGTACAGCCGGAAAGGCCCCCCGCGACGTTCAAACCGAGCGTTACGTAGGGGTCGTAGGGGTTGTCGCCCTTGACAAGTTTGATGCCGGTCAAGCCAGCTCCGAATTTTGAACCGCCTGCGGCAGCTTCCGGCAAAACGACGACAAGGCCAAATTCGTCTTCCGTGTTCGTGTAGGACGAAGCTCCCTTGTCGTTTTTGTCGTTGAAAGCGTACCAGGCGTCGTTCTTGCCTCCGGTGCTTGCGAGCCCGTTTCCATCTTCGAAATCGTCGATGTTGGCGGTTGTCTGCGCAGATGCCATGGCGGCAGCCGCGCACAGTGTAAATAGGACTTCTTTGTTCATGAAACCTCCGATTAGTTTATGATTAATTTAGTATTCGCTTCCGATTCCATCAAGCATCTTGTTGCTTATTGGGGGATAAAGCCGCTTTTTTCATGATTATGGGCAGAAAACCGTTTCGGGAAACATTTGTTTTTCCTAAATTTATGGGGCTAACCATCACCAAGTGAGGAAAAACAAAAAATGGCAAGAGCATTGATTATCGGTTGTGGCGCTGTCGCCACGGTTGCTATCAAGAAGTGCTGCACGGCAAGCGAAGTGTTCAGCGAAATCTGCATCGCTAGCCGCCACCGCGAAAACTGCGAGAAGCTCGCCCAGGAACTGCGCCCGAATACGAAGACGGTCATCACGACTGCCGCCGTGGATGCGGACAAGGCCGAAAATGTCTCTAAGCTCATCAAGGAATATAAGCCCGACCTGGTGATGAACATCGCGCTTCCGTACCAGGACCTCGCCATCATGGACGCCTGCCTCGAATGTGGCGTGAACTACATGGACACGGCGAACTACGAGCCCGAAAACATCGACGATCCGGAATGGCGCAAGGTCTACGACAAGCGCTGCAAGGAACAGGGCTTCAGCGCCTACTTCGACTACAGCTGGCAGTGGGCTTACAAGGAAAAGTTTGAAAAGGCCGGCCTCACGGCGTTGCTCGGCTCGGGCTTTGACCCGGGTGTTTCCCAGGCCTACTGCGCCTACGCCCTCAAGCACCAGTTCGATACCATCGAAGAAATCGACATCCTCGACTGCAACGGTGGCGATCACGGCTACAAGTTTGCCACCAACTTTAACCCCGAAATCAACCTGCGCGAAGTTTCCGCTCCGGGCAGCTACTGGGACACCGACGCTAACGGCAAGGGCCATTGGGTCGAAATCCCGGCCATGAGCATCAAACGCGAATACGTGTTTGACGAAGTGGGCAAGAAGGACATGTACCTCTTGCACCACGAAGAAATCGAATCGCTTGCCCAGAACATCCCGGGCGTGAAGCGCATCCGTTTCTTCATGACATTCGGCCAGAGCTACCTCGACCATATGCGCTGCCTCGAAGACGTGGGCATGCTCAGCACCCAGCCCATCAAGTTCCAGGGCCAGGAAATCGTGCCTATCCAGTTCTTGAAGGCGCTCCTCCCGGACCCGGCAAGCCTCGGCCCCCGCACCGTCGGTAAGACGAACATCGGTTGCATTTTCAAGGGCACCAAGGACGGCAAGCCGAAGACGTACTACCTGTACAACGTGTGCGACCACCAGGAATGCTACAAGGAACTCGGTAGCCAGGCCATCGCTTACACCACAGGCGTTCCGGCCATGTGCGGCGCCATGATGGTGCTCACCGGCAAGTGGAACAAGCCGGGCGTGCATACCGTGGAAGAATTCGACCCGGATCCGTTCATGGAAGCCCTCACCAAGTACGGCCTCCCGTGGAAGGAAAACTTCAACCCTGTTCTCGTTGACTAGAGAGACCCAGAGCAATGAAAAAATGGCGCATTGACGATTCCCGCGACTTGTACAACGTCAAGGGTTGGGGCGTGAACTTCTTCGACATCAACGAGAAGGGCCACGCAACGGTTCACCCGCTCAAGGAAGGCGGCCCGGACATTGACCTTTACGAGTTGGTGCAGGAACTTTCGCTCCGCGACGTCTCCACCCCGATGCTGCTTCGCTTCCCGGATATCCTGGACAGCCGCATCGAGAAGATCAACGAGTGCTTCAACAAGTCCCGCACGGAATATGGTTTCAACGGGAGCTACTACAGCATTTTCCCGATCAAGGTGAACCAGCAACGCGCCGTGCTCGAAGAAATCGTCAGTCACGGCAAAAAATACAACATCGGTCTCGAGGCCGGTTCCAAGCCGGAACTGCATGCGGTGCTCGCGAACATGGACAATCCTGATTCGCTGATTATCTGCAACGGCTACAAGGACGAGGACTTCATTGAACTTGCCCTCCTCGCGCAGAAGATGGGCAAGAAGATTTTCATCGTCGTCGAGAAGATGAACGAGCTCCACCTGGTGGTGGAACTTTCTCGCCGTATCGGCGTGCGCCCGAACATCGGCATCCGCATCAAGCTGGCAAGTTCCGGCAGCGGCAAGTGGGAAGAATCTGGCGGATACCACAGCAAGTTCGGCCTCAACAGTTCCGAACTGCTCGAAGCGCTGGACTACATCAAGCAGGAGAAGATGGAAGACTGCATGAAGCTCATCCACTTCCATCTGGGTAGCCAGATTACGAACATCCGCCACATCAAATCGGGCCTGCGCGAAGTTTCGCAGTTCTATGTGCAGATTCGCAAGATGGGCATGAGCCTTGAATTCGTGGACGTGGGCGGCGGCCTCGGCGTCGATTACGACGGCACCCGCAGTTCCAACGCGAGCTCGGTGAACTACTCCATCCAGGAATACGCGAACGACGTGGTGTACGCCATGTACGAAGCCTGCGAAAACGGCGACGTGCCGCACCCGAACATCATTGCGGAATCTGGCCGCGCTCTTGCGGCGCACCATTCCATTTTGGTGTTCAACGTGCTGGAAACCGCCGGCCAGGCGTTCTTTGACGAGAACGCTCACGAGATTGATGACGACGCTCCCGATGCATTGAAGGATTTGTACGGCATCTACAAGGGACTCACCCCGAAGAACCTGCTTGAAAGCTGGCACGATGCTATCCAGCTGAACGATGACGTGCTCAATGGTTTTAAGGTGGGCGATTACGACTTGCCGACGCGCGCCATGTGCGAACGCCTGTTCTGGAGCATCGTGCGCAAGGTGGACCAGTTGGCGAAGGACCTGCGTCATCCGCCTTACGAACTCAGCGAACTCCCGCGTCTCTTGGCGCAGAAGTACTTCTGCAACTTCAGTTTGTTCCAGAGCCTGCCCGACAGCTGGGGCGTGGACCAGGTTTTCCCGCTCATGCCTATCCAGCGCCTGAACGAGGAACCCACAGTCGAAACTACTCTTCAGGATGTCACTTGCGACTCCGACGGAAAGATCGACATGTTCGTCCGCGGTGGCGACGTGAGCCGCACGCTCCCGCTGCATGAACTCAAGAACGGTGAACCCTACTACATCGCGGTTTACCTCGTGGGCGCCTACCAGGAAATCCTCGGCGACTTGCACAACCTCTTTGGCGATACGAACGCTGTCCATATCGTTTGCAACGACAAGGGCGGCTACGAAATCGACAAGGTGATTGACGGCGAATCCGTGGAAGACGTGCTCGACTACGTGAACTTCAGCGACAAGGCTCTCGTGCGCACCATGGAAAACTGGGTGTCGCGCTCCGTGAAGGAAGGGAAGATTAGCCTGCAAGAAGGCAAGGAATTCCTGAACATCTATCGCGGCGGCCTTTACGGGTACACGTATCTGGAATAAACCGTGATTCACGAAATTGCCCCGCACATTTTAAAAAACGAGTTCCGGGTTCAAAGCCCGAAACCGTCGGATTTTCTTGTCGTTTTTTTCGGGGACAAGAGCCTTCTCAAAAAGAACGGTGATTCCTTTGAAATTCCTAGGGTAGAAGACTTCAATCAGGGGAATATCCCGTGCCATTACCTTTTCAGCATTGACGATGCGGCGTATTTCCTGGCTGATTTCAGCATCTCGAAGGAACTGGTAGAAAACGCGTCGGACGATTATGTCCTTTGCCCGGCACGCACGTACCGCTACATGGGCGACCCGCTCTTGCGCATGGGTGGCGCTACCGCCGCGCACATCGCTCACTGGGAAACGCTCAACAGGTTCTGCGGCCGCTGCGGAAGCGAAATGACCCGTAGCGAAAAGGAACGCGCAGTAGTTTGTCCTAAATGCAGGAACACCGTGTACCCGCGCATCTCGCCGGTCGTGATTGTGGCCGTCCGCAATGGAGACAAACTCTTGATGGCTCACAACATCGATAACCCGAACCCGCGACTTTTCTTGATTTCTGGCTTCGTGGAAGTGGGCGAGAGCCTTGAACAGGCCGTGCACCGCGAAGTCATGGAAGAGGCGGGCCTCCGCGTGAAAAATATCCGCTATTTCGGGAGCCAGCCGTGGCCCTTCAGCGACTCGCTTATCGCGGGCTTCACCGCCGAACTCGACGGCGACGACACCATCCACATGCAGAAGGAGGAACTCTCCGAAGCCATGTGGGTCAAGCGCGAAGACATTCCCGAGTACGAGACCGATGTGAGCATCAGCTGCTGCCTCATCGAGAACTTCCGGCGGGGATTTACGCTGGGGTAACATCCGCAGAACCCTAATCTGCGTTGTCACTCCGTAGTGCCTTCTTTCACCTTCTCTATAACCTCTTCCGGCGTCACAAAGTTTAACACGCTGTATGCCGAGAATTCTGCGCCCATGTCCTTGAACGATGCGCCAAAATGATAAACAGTATCGTCCACGAGCAGAAACCTGTCGTGGATATTTCGCATTGTTTTGAGTTCCAATCCGGGGTACTGCTTGTTGTGCAGGGCTACCGCAGCCTTGAATTCGGGAGTAATGCGAGGCGAATAGATTGCCGCGGAAACGCCCTTCCCCCGCATGGCCGCAAACTTCAGCACATCAACAGTGGCGAAAGGGTCGATGAATACAATTGAACGCTTGGCGGTCTTTACGAGGTCTGCTATCAGGATGAGTCCGTCAAACCGAGTTCCTGTGGCAAGGATTCCGCCCGTAGGTGTTTGCGAAGCGTTTACAAAGAAATCAATGCGCTGTTCAACAGCAGAAAGGCGAGAATCGTGCTCGCCAAATCTTTTCTCCGTAGCCCCCTTTAAATTCGCAATCTCTGCGTCTTGGGCCTCGATCAACTGTCGTTGTTCGTGCAAGCGGTCCGCAATTTGCAGGTCGGTCGCTATTTTACGCTGATACACGGCATATCCTTTAAGCAGATAATCCTTCAGGATGCGATTCGCCCATTGGCGGAATCGGGTTCCTTGGATAGACTTAATCCGATACCCCACAGAAATGATAACGTCTAGGTTGTAAAGAGTCGTGTTGTATACCTGATCGGCATCGGCACCCACATGTGCAAAATTTGCACATGTGATGCTTTTCTCCAATTCGCCTTCCTTGTATATGTTTTTGATATGCCTGCCGACAACAGTTCTATCCTTTTTGAATAGTTCCGCCATCTGCGCCTGCGTCAGCCATACGGTCTCGTTTTCGACGCGAACTTCCAGTTTTACCGTGCCTTCCGGCTGGTAAAGCACAATTTCGCCTGTTTTTTCATCATTTTGGTCCATTTCTACCTCATAAAAAAAGACCGCACCCATATAATCCTCAAATACGAGAATTGATGATTATATGAATACGGTCGTTGGCAGGTCTTGCCCGCCCACTATGTTTGCAGGGTAGAATATACAAAAAAGATGTGCAAGAAGACAAGGGGTAGACATGGGGGAGAATTGATTGAGCGGAAAATGAGTTTTCGTGCGACATATAATTCAGCAATCATTGCTTGCTAAATTTAAAAACGAGATTGCAAAGATTCAGCAGGCGCGGCTTTACGCTCTAGGCGTTCGCCTAATGTTTTTCTATATTTTCGCTTAATGAAATTACCAGTCGTGTGCATTATCGGACGCCCGAACGTGGGCAAGTCCTCGCTTTTCAACCGCATCCTGGGGCGGCGTGCCGCTGTCGTTTCTGACCGTGACGGCGTTACCCGCGATAGGCATTACCAGACGGCGAACTACAAGGGCCACGAGTTCACGGTGGTCGATACGGGCGGATTCTTGCCCGACGATTCCATCGACGTTTTGGCCGATAGCGTCCGTGCGCAGATTTTCAATGCGGTCGAGGAATCAGACCTCGTGCTCTTCATGGTGGATGTCCGCGTGGGCATTACCAAGCTCGACCAGCAGTTTGCGCGCCTTATCCGCAAGCTCGACAAGAAGGTGATTCTTGTGGCGAACAAGAGCGAGCAGCAGGGCGACCGCCAGGAAAGCTACGAGTTCCTCAAGCTCGGTTTTGGCCAGCCCCGCACTATCAGTGCGCTTACGGGCTATGCCTGCCTCTCGCTCCTCGACGAGGTTGTCTCGATCCTCCCGACTCCGGTGCGTGGCGAACGCAAGGAAGAACGCCCCATCCGTTTCGCAATTCTTGGCCGCCCGAACGCGGGCAAGAGCACGCTGTTGAACCGCCTGCTGAACGAAGACCGCGCGGTGGTCTCTGACATTCCGGGTACGACCCGCGATTCCATCGACTGCGACTTCATTGTCGATGGTCAGAAGTTCGTGGTGACCGATACGGCGGGCCTCCGCAAGAAGGCGAAGGTCGAGGACGAAGTCGAAATCTTCAGCAACATGCGCACGCTCGAAAGCATCCGCCGCTCCGACCTCTCGGTATTGATGGTCGATTGCACGCGCGGGCTCGAGGTGCAGGACTTTCGCATCATTACCGAAATCCGCAAGGCGGGCAAGGGTCTGGTGCTTGTGCTCAACAAGTGGGATATCTATCCGGACAAGACGGAAAAGTCCTTCGACCACATGGTGAAGGAGATGCTCGAACGCGAGCCGATGCTCGAGTACGTGCCGATTATTTCTGCAAGCGCCAAGGAAGGCCAGCGTGTGAACCGCATTGTGCAGGCTATCCAGACGGTGTATGCCAACTGCCGCCGTGTGCTTGGTCGTGACCGTGTCGCCGAAAGTTTTGCGAACTTCTTGCAAGAGAAGGCGCCCCCGAGCCACAACGCCCGCGTGGTGTCGCTTACCCGCGCCTGCCAGATTATGGTGGAGCCGCCCGTCATCGCAATCGAGACGCGCACGCCCGAGCTGGTGGACGAGTCGTACAAGCGCTACTTGCTCAAGAAGTTTTACGAGGAATTCCAGCTGCAGGGTGCGCCCCTGCGCCTGAATTTCGACCAGAAGTTAACCCTCAGAAAGGATGAAGAACTTGAACAGTTTACTGAGTCTTCCAATAGCGTACTTGCTGGGGTCGATCCCCAGCGCGATATGGATCGCAAAGCTCGCAAAGGGAAAGTCGTTCGACATTAGGGACTACGGCTCCAAGAATGCGGGCCTTACCAACACGTTCCGTGTGCTCGGCTGGAAACCGGCGCTCCCCGTGGTGTTCATGGACTTGCTCAAGGGCTTCTTTGGCCCGTGGATTGCCATGCGCATGTGCGAATCCCAGGTTGCTGCCGGTGGTGCGGACTATTCCCACTGGGTTCCGCTTGTCGCGGGTATCCTCGTGATTCTCGGACACAGCTTTACCTGCTTCGCGGGTTTCCGCGGTGGCAAGGGCGTGCTTGCGGCACTCGGCGTGTTCCTCGCGCTCTGCCCGATTACCGCGCTTTCCTGCCTGGGCGTGTGGATTGTGCTCACGTTCTCGACTAAATACGTGTCTGTCGGGAGCATCGGAGCGTGCATCGCGCTCGGCGTTTTTGCCGTGATGGGGTACCTCAAGTTGCCCTTCCCGCCCGACGATATCAACCTCGGGCTCATGATTACCTGCCTTCTGGTGGCGGTTTTTGTGATTGTGAAGCACAAATCGAACATCAAGCGCCTTTTGAACGGCACCGAGAACGGTTTTGGCAGCAAGCGCAAGAAAGCGAAGGCATAAATATTGTAGATTGTTGAAAAAAGGATTTTTATCATGAAAGTAACTGTACTTGGAACTGGTGGTTGGGGCCTGACTCTCGGTCAGGTGGTCTATGAAAATAAGTGCGAAGTTTCGTTCTGGACAAACTCGCAGGCCGAAGTCGATCTGCTTTCGACGGAGCATCAGTACAAGGACAAACTCCCCGGCGTAATCTTCCCGGCGGATTTCAAGTACACGACCGACATGAATGCCGCTCTCGACGGCTGTGACATGGTGCTCATCGTGGTGCCGAGCCAGTTTATGGGTGGTGTCGCGAAGAACCTGGGCAAGTGGACTCCGGCGAAGGGCAAGGAACCCATCGTTGTCTGCGCCACCAAGGGCATTCTCGAAGGTACGAACCAGCTGATGAGCGAAGTGCTGCTCTCGAACGTGCCGTGGCTCACCGACGACAAGATGGTCGCCTTCAGCGGGCCTTCGCATGCCGAAGAGGTTAGTCGCCATATCCTTACCGCGATTGTGGCCGCCTGCGTGAACGAGGAATCCGCGAAGCTCGTGCAGAAGGTCATGAGCTGCTCCTACCTGCGCGTTTACAGTTCTACCGACATCGTGGGCGTGGAACTCTGCGGTTCCGTGAAGAACGTGATTGCGATTGCCTCTGGCGTGCTCTACGGGCTCGAGGCGAGCGGCAAGTACAAGATTGGCGACAACACGCGTGCAGCCCTCCTTACCCGCGGCCAGGCCGAAATGTGCCGCCTGGGCAAGGCTCTCGGTGCAAAGTCCGAAACGTTTGCGGGCCTCGCCGGCATGGGCGACCTCATCGTGACCTGCCTCTCGCAGCACAGTCGCAACCGCTACGTGGGTGAACACATCGGGCGTGGCGAAACCATCGAGCAGGTTCTTGCCGGCATGAAGATGGTGGCCGAAGGCGTGCCCACCTGCAAGAGCACCAAGGCGCTCGCCGACAAGCTCGGTGTTGAGATGCCTATCGTGAACTCCGTCCACGCGCTCCTCTTCGAAGGCAAGAAGGTCGACGATGTCATCAAGGATATGTGGGGCCGCGAACTCAAGGAAGAAGTGTGGGGATAAAACCCTAGAAACGGATTGATGCGCCGAAGTGGGCGGCAAACCCGCTTCTGAATATTCCGCCGGATTCAAGTCCGGCGTTTTTGTTTTTGTCAGATGGAGTTTCCGTGCGCTCGGTATAATCCGTCTTGAACGGGACGATTTGCGTCGCGCTGGCGAAAAGCGAAAGATTGCGGAGAATTCCCTGGGTTTCGCGCTCCAGCGTAATCCCTAGCCCGGCGACGAGCCCGTAACTTTCGAGCATCCACGACCAGGCTTCATTCTGCGCGCTGTATCCTATGAACGATGTCGTTGAAGATGTCCTGTCAACTTCGATTTCGTCGTAGGTGTAGTATCCGTGCAAGTCGATGCGCGGGGAAACCTTCGTGTGCGTCGTGATTTCGAATTGCGGGTTAAAGTGCCCTCCGAGCATAACTGCGGAAAGGTTGACGTCCGCATCCACCAGGAAGTTCTTCTGCAAGAAAGAGAACGAAAGCGTCTGCATGATGGACACGGGCAGCAGGCGGTTCGGGGCGAACGTCTCGAAGAACCGTTTCTTGTTCCGCTCCATGTGAATATCGGCCTTGATGCCGCGTGCATCGAGCCCGAAGGTCTCCTTTTCCCACTGAATACTGCCGTAATGCAGGCTTGCGTCTAGCGGGACGAACATGAAACGCTTGGTGCTGTTGTCGCGCCAGGTGTTCCCGAAAATGTTCACGTCGGCAGAAATTCCCGCATAGTAGAAATCGAGCTTGCTCGTTTCGAAATGGTGCGTGTATTGGGCGTTCCAGAGCCAGATGCGCGAGGAATCCTTGATAAAGTATTCCCGCTTTGCGTTGTACGGAGTCGTGCCGATGTGCTGCAGGCCTGCGGCAAGTTCGTTGCCTGCAAACCTTGCTCCGGCTGTAAATCCCTTGCGCAGGTATTGCGAATTCCAGTCGCCTTCGATCAGGTGGACCTCGTCGTTTTCGTTTTCGGATTCCCAGTGGATGGTCGCAAGGTCCGGAGCTCCGCGCTCGACAAGTGCTGTCGCGTACAGCGAAGAATCCGCAGTGTGTATGGTGACGCTTGATTTTAGCGCCGGCAGGCCACTTGCCGCTACGGAGAAAGTAATGTTCCGAAAGTCGGCCTGGATACCCGCCGAACCGAGCGTGCGGTTGCTGCTTAAAGAAAGTTCCCAGCCGTCTTTCCAGAGCCCGTCTATGCGGTAATGCGAAAACGAGGCGAAAACGGAATACTTGTCGGAATGTGCCGTGTCCGCGACATTGCAGAAAGTACCGCTCAGTTCTTTGGTATCGGTATCCAGCAAAAAAAGCCCGCCGCAGTGGGCGAGGCCTTTTGTTTCACCATACGCCAATGGCGTTGCAAGGAGACTTGTCAAGCCTATGGCGCATAGTGATTTGAAGATTGCTTTCACTGTTGATTAATCAATGGCGAATTCGTTTTCTTGTTCGTCCCAGTCTTCTTCATCTTCGTAGTATTCGTCGAAGTCGTCGTCGATGGCGCCCTTGATGAATTCATCCCAGAAGGAGTCTACGGTCATGTCGGGGAAAATGCCACCGAACGTGACATCGGGGAAGATGATGAACTTGCGGAGGTCTTCGAAGGTGTACTTCTCGATTTCGGAATCGACCATCTTGCCGTTGAGGAGGCCCTGGATAGTCTCGGTCTTGTTGCCGTCCTTGTCGGTAAAGTACCCGAAGTTGGGAACCTCGTTCTCGTAGAAGGCGACGGCGTACTTGATGGTGCCCTTGTCGTCCTTGCACATTCCTGCGGGGAGCGTCACGTCAGGAATCTTCCATTCGGTTTTTGTTATTGGCTCGTCGCTATTAATCATGGCCCAGGGGTCGCCTTCCACGTAGCTGTTGACGACGAACTTGATCTTGCAACCGTCAGCAACGTAGCCGATTTCTGCTGAGATGCGTTCAGGTTCGTAGACATCCATGAAGATTGTTCCCGAGGTCTCGTCGTCTTCCCACCCGCTGACTTGGTTGCTTTCTATGTCGGGATTGAACTTGTAGTATTCCTGGGCCACGTAACCCTGCATGAACCTCTGGGCGTAAGCATGGTATTCCAGGTCTTCGGACCAGTAGAAACCGCCGTCCGGGTTCACCCATTCGGACTTGTCGTTCACCACGTGGTACGGCAGGAACTTCTGGATACCGTCGGTGTTTTCAAACCACTTGTAGGGCGCGATCTTGATGGTCTTGCCTTCGGCGTAGGGGATGTCGAAGCCGGTACGGAGCTGGGTCTTGATGGTGCTCAGGGAATCGATGATCTTCTGGGCGTCGGCGGTACTCAGGTCGGCTTCTTCGCCGTCACCGACGATGTAGAGGTCGTTTTCCTGGGTCTTGAGGCCGTTTTTCGCTTCTTCGAGCCCGTACTGCAGGCCGAGCTGCACGTAGGTAATGGCGCTGTCGAGCAAGTTCGGAATGTTTTTGTATTCTTTTTTCCAGGAATCATGGACAGAGGTGAACTTGCTGTCTTTCCCGATAAACTTGAACAGGCGTTCGAAACCGTGGTTGTCGTAGTAGTTTACCTTGGCTCCTAATTCCATAAGGGAATCAATCCAGTCGTATTTGCCGTTCTCGTCGATGTCGAGGTTAATGCTGACAACTGCCGTGAGTGTCGCCTTGGCGGCGTACAACGCGGCAAGTACCGGGGCGAATTCACCACGGTCAAGTTCAACATCGCGCTCGTCGATGGTGTAGGTGCAGGTGAACGCGTCGTCGTTTGCGATGTTCGTCATGTAGCGGATGGAGGAATCCAGCGACGGAATGGCGGTTGCGATGGCGGATTGAACGTCGCTTACCAAAATGCCGCGAAGTTCGTCGGTGGAATGGAAGGCGAGATTGAAGGAAACCTCGGAAGAACCCATCATGTCGCGCGAGAAGAGCGATGCGCCGGGCTTACCCGTGCGGGCGAGCAGCGTATCGACCAGGTTGTTGATTTTCTTGTTGTTCGCGATATCCGAGATGATGGATGCCGTGTAGGCGAGCTGCGCTTCGCAGTTACCGGGATACTTCTTGAGGATTGCCTCGATGGAGGACTTTGTCGCGGCGCTCATTTCTTGCGCCTTGCTTAGGTCGCCATCCCCGAAGGTGGAGTAGACATCGGTAAGGTCGCTCTTGATTTTTTCGATTTTGGCCTTGTCCGCTTCGTCCGTGATTTCTTCGCAGCCGACAACGACATCCACGTTGGTTTCTTGGGGTTCTTCGATTGAAGAATCATCCCTGGATCTTATGGGCGATGAATCATCGTCGGTGGAACACCCGGTCAAATATGCCAGGGTGCAGAATGTGAATATGGAGGCTTTTTTCAATAACTTCATGTTGTCCATCCTTTTTTGTTTGTAAAGAAAAATAAGAAAAAAGGAGGTGAAGAGAACAAAAAACTTATTTTTCGTCAGAAAAAGGTGTTTAAGAACAAGTTTTGGGAGATAAAGCGTCTATTTTCGCTTCCCGAGGGCTCCGAAAACCACGGCCCCCTGCACGGCCTGGAATACCATGGGGATGTATCCGAGGAGTGCTGCGGCAAGGACGATGTCGGCGGGGATGCCGAGCAGGCCTGTGAATAAACTAACATTTACGCCTTCGCGGATACCGATGCCGTTTATTGAAATCGGGAGCATCGAAACCGTGATGGTGATTGTCATGAACACCGTGATGGTCGCGATATCTACCGGAACGCCTACCGCCTGGAAGTATGCGTAATGGATGGCGATGGACGAAATCTGCAGCCAGATAGAATCTAGTCCCGAAAGGAAGAACGCCTTTTTGTAATTGCGGTAAATGGAGAAGGCGTCCTGCAACTTTGTCAGGAACGGGATGCGCCCTGCGATTTTTTTAGGGATTCTTATTTTATCCGAAAATAGCCCGCCGACAATGATGAGGACGGAAACGAGAGCGACTGCACATACGGCGCCCGTATACATGGCGGGAATGTCGTAACGGGCGATAACGAACGGGAGTGTTACAAAGAAGCAGATGAACATCGCGATGAGACCCATCACGCGAGAGATGGCGACTGCCGCGACCGAGTTCGCCATGTTCCCGAATCGCTTTCCGAATGCGATGGTCTTGACCGCATCCCCGCCGAATCCGCTGGGGAGCAGGTTGTTGAAAAAATATCCGAGCGCGATGTAGGCGTAGAACGTGCGGAACCTGATTTTCTTGCCTTCTTCGAGTAAAAGCCCGCGCCAGCGGTTCGCCTGGATGAACATGCTGAACAGCGTGCAGAAGAGGATGACGCCAATCCACGGGAGTGCCTGCGCTGTCCAGTGGTTGCTTACATCGGCAAACGGGACCTTGTAGAATATGTAGGCGAGGCCACCGATACTGATGGCCGCCTTCAATACGCTCGAAAGGATTTTTTTTGCCGAACCCTGTTGCATCCCTTAACCTTTTTCTGCGGCGAGCTCTGTAGCAATTTCGCGAATTTGCCTGGCACTCGATTCCCACGTGAACTTGCTTACCCAGGCATCGATTTCGCCATCGTATTTGCCCTTGTCGTCGATGGAATTTTCCAATGTGCGGGCAATGCTTTCGGCATCCTTCGGGTCGAAGTATTTTGCGACGCTCCCGCCGACTTCGGGGAGTGACGACGTGTTGGAACAGGCGACGGGAGTGCCGCAGGCGAATGCTTCGAGTACGGGGAGCCCGAAACCTTCGTAGAGCGAGGGCAGCACGAACAGGTCGGCCAAGTTGTAGAAGTTCACGAGGTCTTCCTGGCTGACCATGCCGGCGTGTATTGTGAGGCCTTCTAGTCCAAGTTCTTTTTCGCGGGTGTCCTGCGTGCGGCCACTGAATGCCTTGCCGACAAGCACGAGCCTGCAATTCTCTTTCCCCTGCATGCGGGCGAAACCTTCCAGGAGCATGTTCAGGTTCTTGTGGGGGAGCAAGTTCCCGACGTACAAAAGAATCTTCTTGTCGCGCGGGATATTGAATTTCTCGTACAGGTATTCAAATTCTTCCTTGGGCTTGCGGACGAATTCCTTCCCGTAACCCAGCGGGACAACAGTTATTTTCGATTCGTCTGCCTTGTAGAACCGCAGAAGGTCGCGCTTGGTGCTTTCGGAATCCGCGAGAATGCGGTTCGCGCGCTTGCAGATGAACCAGAAGATGAACTTGAAATACAGGTGTACTACCTTCATCGGCAAGAATTCGGGGTGCACAAGGTGGGTGAGGTCGTGGACCGTCACCATCATCTTCCCGCGGTAAAAGAGCGGCACGTTGCAGTGCGGGATGTGCAAAACGTCGGGCTTTTGCTTGCGCAACTTGCAGTAGGGGAACTTGAGCTGTTCCTTGTAGCCGTAGATGCCGCTGATGAATGGAATGTGCGTGGGCACTTCGCCGTAGGCATCGAGGTCCTTCGGGTCGCCGAGCGCTACGCTGTAGCCCACGTCGCGAAGCCAGTGTTGGATGCAGGTGCCTATACCGGACCTACTCACCATGCGGGCGTCTATCGCGATTTTCGGGGCGTTACCCATGCAAGTCCTATGCCTCTGCCCTGAAGTGGTCAAACATCTTCTTGAGGGTCGTGCGTATGTCGGTGCCTTTCCAATACTTCTTTATGCGGGTGTTGTCGGCGCACAGGTATGGAGTTTCTACCGGGCGCACCTTCTCGGGGTCCACGACGATTTCAATTTCGGCAGGCGTGAATTTTAGAATCACGTCTTTCAGCAAATCTTCGATCCTGTTTGCGATTCCGGAGCCCACGTTGTAGGTGTCGAACTCGTTTTCGTTTTCGAGCAGCATGCGGTAGACATGTACGACGTCTTCCACATCGGAGAAATCGCGCCAGGCGCTCAGGTTCCCCACGAGAATCTTGCCGGGCTTTCCCGACTTGTCGATTTCGGCGACCTGCTTCACGAAACTCGGGAGCGCAAACGTTGTCGTCTGCCCGACTCCGGTGTGGTTGAAGGAGCGCGTGCACACGATTTGCATGCCGTATTTCTTGCGGTAGAGCTGTGCGAAGTTTTCTTGCGCAATCTTCGAGATGCCGTAGGGGTTGCTCGCTTCGAGCGGGTCCGTTTCCTTGAGCGCCTTGTTCCCTTCGGGAATGGCGTATTCCTCGGCGCTCCCGATTAAAAGCGTCTTTGCGTGCGGCGCATGCTTGCGGATAGCTTCCAGCAGGTTGAGCGTTCCGTTCACGTTCACGCTGATGGTATCGGCGGGGCACTTCCAGGAGGCCCCTACCGAACTGATGGCGGCGAGATTCACGATGGCGTCGGGTTTCGCTCCTTCAATGAGCGCTTCCACCTGGGGCGCGTTCTGCAGGTTCACCTCGGGGAGATCCGCGGTCACCACGCTATGCCCTGCGGCTTCAAGCTCGCGGGTAAGGTACTTGCCTACGAATCCGGCTGCACCGACGATGACGACTTTCATCAAATCTTTCCTTCGGCAAGGAGCTTGATGTCGCTTTCGACCATGCGCTTCGCGAGTTCTTCGTAGCTGATTTGCGGTTCCCAGCCAAGGACCTTCTTCGCCTTGCTTGCGTCGCCGATGAGCAGGTCCACTTCGGCGGGGCGGAAGAACTGCGGGTTCACCTTCACGACTACCTTGTCGGTACCCTTGAGGGTCGCGTATTCGTCGACGCCCTTGCCGTGGAATTCGATTTCCATTCCGGCGGCCTTGAAGGCGAGCGTTACGAACTCGCGGACGGTATGCGTCTTGCCGGTGGCGACCACGAAGTCGTCGGCCTCGGGCTGCTGCAGCATGAGCCACATGGCGCGCACGTAGTCGGCGCTATGGCCCCAGTCGCGGCTTGCGTCCATGTTCCCGAGTTCAAGCACGTCCTGCTTGCCGGCCTTGATTTTCGCGACAGCGATGGTAATCTTTCGGGTCACGAATTCGGCACCGCGGCGTTCAGATTCGTGGTTGAAGAGGATGCCGGAGCAGGCGAACATGCCGTAGCTTTCGCGGTAGTTCTTGATAATCCAGTGCCCGTAGAGCTTGGAAACCCCATAAGGGCTGCGCGGGTAGAACGGCGTTGTCTCGTTCTGCGGGATGGCCTGCACCTTGCCGAACATCTCGCTGGTCGATGCCTGGTAAACGCGGGTGTCGGGCTTCACGAGGCGGACCGCTTCCAAAAGTTTCGTGACGCCGATGGCGTTGATATCGGCGGTGGAGAGCGGGGTTTCCCAGGAGGTGGTCACGAAGGACTGCGCGGCGAGGTTGTATATCTCGTCGGGTTTCGCGATTTCCATGGCACGCAAAAGCGATGCGGAGTCGGTCATGTCGCCGAAGATGAAGGAGACTTTGCCCTTGAGGTGTTCGGCGTTGTTGAAGTCGAGCTTGCTCTTGCGGCGGACGAGCCCATAAACTTCGTAACCCTTCTCGAGAAGAAATTCTGCCAGGTAGGATCCGTCCTGGCCGGTAATGCCTGTAATAAGTGCGCGTTTCATGTTGTAAAAAATACAATTTTTGATGAAGGGATATTTTGAAGGAGTTCCTGTAAGTGCTTTTTTGTTAAATTGCGGGTATGGCTTTTGTTCATCTCCAAGTACATTCCGAGTTCTCGATTTTACAGTCGTCCGCCCGCTTAGATGATATTTTTGCTGCCGCAGCGGCCGATAACGCTCCGGCTGTCGCGTTGACGGATCATGGCGCGATGTTTGGTATCCTGGAATTCCAGGAACGCGGGAAGGCCCTGAACAAGAAGCGCAAGGAAAAGGGGCTCCCGCCCATCAAGACGGTGCTGGGGTGCCATGTCTATGTCGATTCTCCCGGTTCGACGCAGAAGGATACGACCACTTACGAACGCCTGACGCTCCTGGTGGAGAACAAGGAAGGCTATTACAATCTGCTTCGTATCGTCAGTTTCCGTTATGAGGAATCAGACCGTTGGGCGGAGATTCCGTCCGTCCCCTTGAGTGTTGTCGCCGAACACAAGGCGGGCCTCATAGCTATTGCTGGAGACTACTTTAGCCGTTATGGACAGAACGTTGCGGCGGCCCGCGAAACTCCTGCTCGCGACTTCATGTTCGAACTCGACAAGATTTTTGATCGAGACCACCTCTACCTTTCGGTTTGCAACAACGGAATCGAACTGCAGGGGCGCGTGAACGATTTCAACGTGCGGCTGGCCGAGGAACTTGGCCGCGGAATCGTTGCCGTGGGCGATGTCCATTACATCAAGCAGCAGGATGCTCAGGCGCACAAGGCGCTCCGCTGTATCGCCCTGACCGAAAAGCTCAAGACGTTTGAAGACAAGCGCTTTCCGAGCGACAAGTTCTATTTCCGCACCGAAGCCGAGATGCGCGAACTCTTCGGCCATATTCCAGGAGCCATCGAGAATACGGTTTCCATTGCGGAACGCTGCAATTTCGAGGTGGTGACGGGTATCGGCGACGACTTTTGGCCCCGATTCGAAATTCCGAAGGAATTCCTGGCCTCGGAAGAATACCAGGAAATCAAGGCCATCATGAAGGCCGAATACGATGCGGAATACCCCACCTTCTACGAAAAGCAGCTCAAAAAGTATTGCGAGAAAAACGAGAAGGATGCGGAAAGCCTCACCGACGAGGACCGGGCCGCCATCGCGAAGGCTACGGCCAAGGATTGCAAGCCGGGCTCCGATTCCGACATCTACATCATCCACCTCTGCAACGAGCGCCTCAAGTGGCGTTTCCCCGATGAGGATTTCAAGTTCCCGACGCACGAGACCGAAGTGGGCCAGCGCATGTACAAGGAACTGAACTGTATCCGCAACATGAACGTTGCGGGTTACCTGCTCATCGTGTGGGACTTTATCAACTGGTCGCGCGAACACGGAATTCCTGTGGGACCGGGGCGTGGATCTGCGGCGGGTTCGCTCGTCACCTACATCATCGGCATTACCGATATCGACCCGCTCAAGTTCGGCCTCCTTTTCGAGAGATTCCTGAACCCCGAACGCGTGTCCATGCCCGATATCGATACGGACATTGCTGACCGTGACCGTGGACGCGTCATCGATTATGTGACGCGCAAGTACGGTGCCGACTGTGTGGGCCAGATTATTACCTACGGCATGCTCAAGTCCAAGCAGGTCATCAAGGATGTGGCGCGAGTCCTGGATATCCATTATACGGAAGCCGACCAGATTATCGCCTGTTTCCCGCAGCGCGTGCTCAACTTTAGCCTCAACGATGCCTGGACGGGCCTCGACAAGAAAGGGAACCCGGTTGCTCCGGACTATAGCCCGGAACCGCTTCGGGCGTTGGTCGAGGGCAATTCGCGCTACCAGGAACTCTGGAGTATCGCGCTCCGACTTGAGGATTTGCCGCGCCAGACGGGCGTACATGCATGCGGCGTGGTGATTACGCCGACCCCCATTTACAACCTTGCCCCGCTTTACCGGGCGGCCCCCGCCGATACCCCGGTGGTGATGTACGACAAGCATTATTCCGAGACGATTGGCCTCTTGAAGATGGACTTCCTCGGCCTGATTAACTTGTCCATCATCCAGGATGCGGTGAACATGATCAAGAAGAATCGTGGCATCGACCTGGACATGGGGCATATCCCTCTCGATGACAAGAAGACGTTCGACCTTTTGGGCAAGGGCATGACGACCACGGTGTTCCAGTTCGAATCTCCGGGTATGCAGAAGTATTTGCGCGAACTGAAGCCGAACCGTATTGGCGACCTTATCGCTATGAACGCGCTTTACCGTCCGGGCCCGATTGACCAGATTCCGCACTTCATTGCGCGCAAGCTGGGCAACGAAGAGATTGACTGCTACCATCCGGACTTGAACCCCATCCTTTCGGAAACCTACGGCGTTATCGTCTATCAGGAACAGGTGATGCAGCTTGCTCAGGTGCTGGGCGGCTACACGCTGGGCGGCGCTGACAACATCCGCCGTATCATGGCGAAGAAGATGCCCGAAAAGATGGAAAAGCTCCAGCCGGAGTTCTTCCAGAAGTGTATCGACAAGGGCTACGACAAGGCTCTGATTCAGAAGGTGTGGGATGCCGTGCTCCCGTTCTGCGGATATGCGTTCAACAAGAGCCATGCGGCCGCCTATGCGTACGTGGCTTATCAGACTGCGTATCTCAAGGCGAACTATGGCCCTGAATACATGGCCGCTTCCATGACATCCAAGATGGGCAAGACGGAAGACATCGTCACCATCATCCAGGAATGTAAGCGCATCGGTGTGCCGGTGCTTTCCCCGAATATCAACGTCTCTCTCGGCGTGTTCTCGGCCGACAAGGATGGCAATATTCTCTATGGTCTGGGCGGAATCCGGAACGTGGGTATCGCCGTTGTCGAGGATGTGGTGGCCGAACGCGAGAAACACGGCCCTTACAAGGATATTTTTGATTTTTGCAAGCGCGTGGCCGAATATCAGGGCAGCTTCAAGGAGAAACATCCTCCGCTGAGTAAGAAGGTCCTAGAATGCCTCATTATGGCGGGCGCTCTCGATTGCCTTCCGGGAAATCGCGCGGTGCTCATGGCGACAGTGGACCGCGCTATCGAGGTGGCTGCTAAATACCAGCAGGACAAGTCCGTGGGGCAGATGTCCCTGTTTGATTTGGGCGGGGCAGGCGCATCCATGGCGAATACGGCCGAGGTTCTGGAAGATGCCGAGCCGTGGGGCGATATGGAAATGCTCAACAAGGAACGCGAGGTGCTGGGCCTGTTCCTTTCGGGGCATCCGCTCAACGAGTTCCGTCCTGAACTTCAGGGATTTACGACATCTTCGCTTGCGTATGACGAACTGAAACGCAAGGTGGGGAGTACGGTTATCGTGGGTGGCGTAGTCACCTCGATGAAGTCTATCGACACAAAACGTGGCGGTGCCATCGGTATCGGCGTTATCCGTGACTTCCACAGCGAAGTCGAGCTGTTCTTCAAGAAAGACGACTGGGAACGTTTCCGCGACAAGATTTCTGGGGATGACCGTATTCTGGTCAAGGGTTTGCTGGAATACAAGCGGGATAAGGAACGCAAGTTGACAGAGGAACTCCAGATTGCGGTGGAGGAAGTCTTCCAGTTGGACTATGTCCGCGGACGCATGGTCAAGTATGTTCATGTGAGCCTGGATTCCTTGATGCTGACTGAGGAATTCCTTCAAAAACTGGAAGAAGGCATGCAGCGCTTTGAACCGTTCGAAGAAAATGGCGGCAGCGAGCTTGTGTTCCATGTCGAAACCGAAACGCTCAATGAACATGTGATTGTTCTGCGAAAGAAGCGCGTTGAATACACGCAGGAACTGATGAACTGGCTCGTTCACGACATGGGAGTGCTCAAGTTCTGGGTATCTCCTAAATCTAGACGTTGATGGAGAACACCCATGGCCTACGTCCTTTTTTGCGCGGGCGAAGATTCGGGCGATTCGCTTGGAGCTCCGTTAGTTCGTGAGACGGTGAAATTAGGCTTTCGCGTGGTGGGTGCGGGGGGAGTGCGCATGCAATCGGCAGGGCTTGAACCGATTGTGGAGTATGAGCTGCTCCCGGTTTCTGGATTTGGCGATGTGATCCCGCACCTTGTGCGTTTGCGTCGCATGCGCGATCGCCTTGCAGAAGCCCTTTTGGACAAGGATTGCATTGCTCTTGTCGCTATCGACTATCCTGGATTCAATATGGAATTGAACCGGGTGGCGCAGCGATGCGGGAAGCCGGTTCTCTATGTGGCACCGCCCCAGGTGTGGGCTTGGAAACGGTCCAGGGCGAAAAAACTGCGCCATGCGAAACTTGCGGTACTCTTTGATTTTGAACGCGACTTTTACGCGCAGCAGGGTTGCCGTGCCGAAATCCTTGAATTCCCGTTCACGGGAAGGATTTCGGCAGAGCGCAACGGCGCTCTCTTGCTGCTGCCGGGCAGCCGCAAACGGCAGGCGCAGCGCAACATGCCGCTGTTTGTTGCATCGGCGTCGCTTTGGCTCCTGAAGCATCCGCATCGAAATGCGGTTGTACTTGCGTCGCGGCCTTCGCTGGCAAAGGCATTCGAAAGCATGCTTCTACGATATGCCCCGGGCGATGTCAAGGATCGGATTTCTGTGGCGGTGGCGCCGTCATCGGCCGATGAACGTGGAACTTTCTTTGCGCGTTTCTCCCTTGCTTTGACTGCCCCGGGGACGGGGTCCCTCGAAATCGCGCTTTCGGGAACGCCGGAGGTTGTATGCGACGTCCTGGATTCGCTGACATACTTTGTCGGGAAGCATTTCGTGAAGACGGATCTTTTTGCCTTGCCGAACATTTTGTCCGGTGGCATGCAGGTCCCGGAACTTTATTTCGACAGCCGAAACGAGAACCGTTCGGCTTCGGCACAGGCTGTGGCAAATGCTCTGGAATCGTGCGCTCGGCAAGATGCGCGGGCGCTTGCGTGCAGGCTTCGGGAACGGCTCTCGAAAGGGCTCTCCCCCGAAAAACTAATGTCTGAATTTCTTGGCGAGCTCCTCTAGCGTAATGCGCATGAGGGTCGGCGCTCCGTAAGGGGACTTGAGGGGATTTTCCGTAATCATCAGCTGCCCCATCAGTGCTGCCATTTCTTCGGGCTTGAGCTTGTCGCCTGCCTGATAGGCGTTGGTGCGGGCCCAGGCCTTGGCTATCGAATCCTGAATCTTGAGCGGGTCGCCCTTGTCGCCTTCGTCTATGCAGCTTTCGAAAAACTGGTGGACCGCCTTGACCGCTCTCGAAAGCGGAAGCCCGCTCGGGATGGCGCGGATCTGGTAGGTGTCGCCTCCGAAATGCTCCACGTAGAATCCGAGCTTCCGGAGTTGGTCGTTTACGGAAGGGAGAATCTGTTTCTCGATTTTGGAAAGTTCGATGAGTTCGGGGAACAGGAGTTCCTGGCTGTCGAGCGAACTGCCGTTTTGCAGGGTTTCGAGCGCCTGCTCGTAAAGGATTCTTGTGTGGGCGGCGTGTTGGTCGATAATCAAAAGGCCGTCGCTATCTTCGCCTGCGATGTAGGTGTCCGCAATCTGGAAAAGCGTCGGCGGATTCCATGCTGCAGGCTCCGGTTCCGGAGGCGGGACGTTCCCGGCGCTGGGCTCAAGCGAAATGATTTTCCCTGCTTCGGGCTGAGAAAACAGGTCCTGCACGTCGTCGCGCGTATTGTAGGATTTTGCCTTCTTTCTTTCGTTCAGGCTTGCGCTAAAGGCCGGAATCTGGTATTGCGAATGTGTCGCTTTTTGGGGGACGCTGTCCGTCGGACTGCCAGCCGCGGTTGTGGACAAAGTTTGTTCGCTTTTGGCATCACTCTTGAATTCTTCGCTCAGGTCGATGAACGGGGAATTGGCTTCCAAATCTTTTTGGAACGTGTCGCGAATGGCGTGGCTTACGACGAGGAAGACGATGTTCTGGTTCGCAAATCGGACTTCGCGCTTGGCGGGATGCACGTTCACGTCAAAATCCGTATCGGGCATGTCGAGGAAGAGGACGGAAACGGGCTTGACCTGCGCTCCGTAGGGCTCGTAGGCCTGCGAGACCGCCTTCGCAATCATCTTGCTTTCGATAGGCCGGTTGCGCAGGAATAGGAACTGGTGGTGGCGTTTGCCGTTCGTTTCGGTCGTTGGGGAAATGTACCCCGTTACGTGGACTCCCGCTTCGGTATAGTCGACGGGCAAGAGCTTCTTTGCGATTCCCGAACCTATGGCTTCGGCAAGGCGGCTGCGCAGTTCGCCGGGAACCCCGATGAACACGGACTTGTCCCCGACCTTGTAGTCAAATCGAATTTCGGGGTGCGCGATGGCCGCTTTCAGCACGACGTCGAGAATCTTGGTGCACTCCGAGGTCTCGCTTCCGAGGAAGGTCCTGCGGACGGGAGTGTTGAAAAACAGGTCCTCGATGAGGAATGTCGTCCCGTGGCTCGAGGCGTAATCCTCCTCGCCTTCGACGTTTCCGCCCTTGATGATGAGCCTTCCGCCCTCGCCGCTGTCGGTGCTGGTGGAAATGGTCATTTTAGAAATGGCGGCGATGGACGCCACTGCCTCTCCACGGAATCCGTTCGTATGGAGGTGGAACAGGTCGTCAGCCTTGTTCAGCTTGGAAGTCGTGTGCCTCAGGTAGCATAGCCGGAGGTCTTCTCGGTCCATTCCCTTTCCATTGTCCGAAACGAGGATTTTCTTTTTTCCGCCTTGCTCGATTTGTACCTGTATACGGGTAGCGCCAGCGTCAATGGAGTTCTCCATGAGCTCTTTTACAGCCGAAGCCGGGCGTTCTATTACCTCGCCTGCCGCAATCTTGTTGATGATTTCATCCGGCAAAAGGTGTATTTTAGCGGATTTCATGAGCCAAATATAACCAAATCGGCTTGCAAAAGTCTATTTTTTTGTAAATTGTAGTCGAAATCTTTAATTGGAAGATTTCTATCCAAAACGGAGGATAACCTTGATCTCGAATTTCTTTGTTCAACTGGCGCACTTTGAGCTGTTGATATCGTATCCGGTGAAAGATATCTTGACCCTGCTCCGTCGCGATTCTCGTTTCGACACGAAGCTCGTGAACGACCTCTTCTTTGAGGGTGCCTACATGGACGAGAGTTCTTACCGGTTTATCTTGGATAACCTGGTGTCCTGGCTCTATGACCGTGGCGAAAATCCGGATGATTTCGTGGAAAGGATTGTAAAACGTTGCGCCGACTTTGAAGCGGTTCCCGCACGTGGAGTGTTGCGTTCTTACCTGCCCTTCATTTCCCAGTTCTACCAGACCAAGGATGTTCGAGCCCTTTGCCTCGAGATTATTCCCAAGCGTTATCCGTTCCTGACGCATTTCTCGGTGCTGTCCGACAAAGTCGAAAGTGGCATGCGCAACATGCACATCTCCTTCCGCTTTGAGACTCCGGGCGCCCTGGTTTCTAACCCCATTCGCTGGATTCTTGGAATGTTCCGCGTGGGCCCGCTTCTGCTTAACACGCCCGCGTACGAGCAGATGGATATCATTGCGACCCAGACCTCCTTTATTGAAGCTCTCGAAAATCGTGTTCCGGCAGAAATGCGCGATGGAAACGTCTTTGTCGGAGACCGCCTGGTGGGACGGACCGCTACCTTCGGTGATTGCCTTGATGAACTCGGCTTCGAATGGGAAAACAAGCCTGAACGCGAGGTCGGCTGCGTCCTTGCGCTGGAAGATGTCCGCGATGCGAAGACGAATACGCTCCTGCTCCGCAAGGGCTGCTACTATGGCACTCCGAGCAACATCCTGGATGTCCGGTTCAAGGCGAATGTCATTACGCAGGAACCGTTCCTCAAGCTGATGAGTTCCGTGGTCAAGCAGGAATTCGCGGCCTGGCAGCCGATTCAGAAGGCGCAGGAACAGCTTCTCGGCGCCATGAGCGATTCCGTTGAAGTCATCTACTACAAGAGCGACGATTCCATCTCGGTAAACAACAAGCACCTGATGCGCAACGTTCCCGCCCGCATCCTGCGCAACCTCCTGCGCGAATATATGGCGACAGGCCGCGAGGAATACGAGAACCGTGAATTCAAGCGCGACCCGTCCATTTGCATGGACCCCCTGCGTCCGAACTTCGAAAGCCGGTTGAACCGCGTCATTGCGCATATCAACGGCACGGCCGAGAAGGATGGGGCGCCTGGCGAAGGTGTCAAGAAGTTCTTCGAGATCGAACGCCATCGTCGCGGTGGCTTCCGCTTTGTGCCGAAGTGCAAGATCATTTTCCGCGAGGAATAAAGCCCCTCGCGCTGGATTTTGTCGCGGAAAAAACGTGATGAAGGAATGCTAAAAAAATAAGCATTTTGGAAGAACGCGCATAAAGAAAATTTGATAAATTTGGATTCGTTGAGATTGGTTGAAGGGTAAATCCTCACAAGACGTTATCATTGCTCCCCTCCTGATAAGTTAAAGGTTCCGGATACCGCTCAATATTTTCTCCTTCTTAGGAAAGTGCCCCTCACGGGGCGCTTTCTTTTTTTTTTTCATGCACGCCGAAGGTGTGCACGAGCGCCTAATTGCAAATGCAGTTAGGTGCGTGTCGGGAGGGGCTTAGGGAGGGGCCGTCGTGCGAACCCCTTCCTAGTCTCATAAAAAAGCCCGCTTGCGCGGGCTCTTAAAAGGTTTGTAATCGTCGGTTACTTGTTGATTGCGGCGAGGAACGCATCCTTCTTTTCTTGCAGGAATTCCTTGCTGTTGTACTTGCGGATGCGGCGGAGTGCCTGGTCGCGCAACTGGCGGACGCGTTCATGGGAGATGTTCATGGATTCGCCCACTTCACGAAGCGTCTGCGGAGCTTCCTGGTTGATGCCGAAGATGCCGGTAATGACCTTCGCTTCGCGTTCGGGGAGCTGCTCCATCAAGTCGCGTGCGAGCGCCTCGACGCTCTGGATTTCGGAATCCGCTTCCGGGTTCGATGCTCCGGTATCGGGCAGAACTTCGGCGTACGTCGCCTTGGAGTCGGCCTTCAGCGGGCTATCGAAGGAAACGCCGCGCTGGCCGATTTGGATGAGTTCGCGAATTTCTTCGTTAATCTCTTTACCGCGGGACTGCTCGTGCAAAGCCTTGCGCACGCGGAGGTGCTGGTTTGCCGGCAGGCGGATGAGGTTTCCCTGCTCGTTGATGGCGCGGGTAATGTAAGCCTTGATCCACCACACGCCGTAACTGATGAACTTGAGGCCGCGGGTGTGTTCGAACGATTCGATGGCGCGCACGAGGCCCATGGCGCCTTCGCTCACCAGGTCCGGGAGCGGGATGGGGCAGCCACGGTACTGGATAGCGACCTTCAGCACGAAACGCATGTTCGCGGAAATCAGTTTCTTGCGGGCAATCTTGTCACCTTCTTTAGCTTTCTGGAAAAGGATCTGCTCCTCGTCGCGGGAGAGGGGGGCAGTTCTTCTGATGTCTTCAAGGTAACGTTTGAGGGTAGTATCGGTAGAGTCTATATGCATTTTCTTTCCTTGCCCTTTAAATATCGCTTTTTTTATTAGCAAGTTGCGTGCCAAAAGTGTAAAATTTTGGTCCAAGTCCGCTTTTTGCCTGAAAAGGCGAGTGTTTCTCCTAAAATGTTGAATTATTTGTCATTAAATTTAACAAATGTCATGATTTTTGTAAAATTATGTTTCGAAAAGTGACCGTGAAAGCTCCGCCTGGGCTTTGCTTGGCCGTTGCGGGGTCGTTTCCCTGTTTCTTTTTTCGTATATTTTGCGCGTTATGTCAATTAGAGAACCCGATCAATCTGTATGGAACCGTTTTTGGCAGCGCAAGAACGACATGAACAAGGTGTACCCTTCGTCTCCGTCTGTGCTGCATGCTATAAAGAAGAATTTTAAACTCGAAGGTCTCAAGGTGCTCGAGGTGGGCGCGGGCACTGGCCGCGACAGCGCGGAGCTTGCTCGGTTGGGCGCCGACGTGTATGTTCTTGACTTTGCAGAAAACAGTTTGAAGATTGTTGACGCGCTCCGTGCTAAGGAAAACCTTTACGACAACTTGAAGCTCGTACGCGGCGATGCGTTCAAGGCTCCGTTCCCGGACAACACGTTTGACCTGGTGTTTCATCAGGGACTGGCCGAACACTTCAAGGATTCGCTCCCGCTCATCCGGGAAAATTACCGCATCCTTAAGCATGGCGGCTGTTGCCTTTGCGATGTGCCGCAGACGGTCCACCCCTATACGGTTATCAAGCATATCCTGATTGCGATGGACAAGTGGTTCGCCGGGTGGGAAAAGCAGTTCACCATGCCGCAGCTGAAGAAACTCATGAAGGATGCCGGGTTCAAGTGCGAGTACGCCTACGGCGACTGGATGCGCCCGAACCTCTTTTACCGCATGCTGCGCGAACTCGGGTTCAAGTTCGGAATCGAGCTTCCGAAGTATCCGCTGAACGGTACGGCCTACCAGAAGGCGAAGGATGCCTTGCTCGATGCGCTTGTCTCCGTGCCGGTAATGCACTACACGCAGCTTTCCATCGGGGTGATTGGCCGCAAACCCTAAGATCCCATGGCTCTCAATCCCAAAATAAAATCGGCGCTGGTCTTTGCGCTCAAGCTCGTGGTGACGCTTGTTCCCGCATACTTTGTCTATAGGAACATCGTGAGTTCCCCGGACTGGGACATCGGCGACCTGTACAGGCTGTTTTCGAGGGAAAGCTTGCTCCCGTTCGTGCTTGCGCTTGTCTGCCTTGCCGCTTCGAACTTTACGGCCTGCCTCCAGTGGAAGCTGCTCCTGGAACGGCAGGGGGTGCACTTGGGCTATGGGCATCTGCTTAAGCTTTATTACGTGGGCCTCTTCTTCAACAACTTCATGCCCGGCAACGTGGGCGGCGACGTGAAGAAGGTCTACGATATCCGTATGCAGGGTGGGCAGGATAGCGTGGGGGCCGGGTTCACCGCGACGGTTTTCGACCGCCTCTTTGGCCTCTTCTTTGTTACTTTGTTTGCCCTTGCGATGGGTGCGCTGTTCTTTGTCCATGACGAGGCTCAGCGGGCGTTCATCTGGCCGTCGATCTGGATATTCCTTGGCTTCTGCGCCATGTTCGCCTGCCTTTGCAGTCGCCGTCTCGGGCGGCTCTTGACGCGGGTTATCTCGAAGTTCCTGCCGCAGAGGTTCGGGGATAGGCTTGTCCACATGTTCGAACGCTTCCAGCATTTCCGTTCGGTCAAGCTGTGGTGGCAGATTTCGTTCTTGTCGCTTGTGACGCAGTCGTTGCGCATCTTCGTCCACTTCTACTGCGGCCTGGCCGTAGGGGTGGCACTTTCGATTTCGTGGTATTTCTACTACATCCCGCTGGTCGCCATCGTGAGTGCGCTCCCGATATCCATCGGCGGATTCGGGCCTCGTGAACTCCTGGCGCAGTCGCTGTTTGCTCGTGCCGGCGTGGCGAGTCTCGAATCGGTAGTGATCCAGCTGCTTGCGTATTTCGTGAGCCTGCTCTTGAGTTTGTTTGGGGCGTTCGTGTTCCTCTTGGGAAGAGGGGCGGACGCTCAAGGCCGTCAGGGATAGCCGTCCCTGCTTTTGTAGATAGCGCGGAAGCCGAGGGGGCGTCCGCTTTCCAGAGGTTACTATGGATGCCGAGGGCATCTTGCAAGGTCTCAATTCCGACCAGCGTGCGGCGGTTTTGCATGACCATGAGTCGGGCGCGCAACTCTTGATTTTGGCGGGAGCGGGTTCGGGAAAAACATCCGTGCTGACGAAGCGAATCCAGTACCGGATTGCGTCGGGCGTAAAGCCTGAAAATATCCTTGCGTTGACTTTTACGGCGAAGGCCGCTGCCGAGATGCGCGAACGTGTGCAGAAGCTGTTTCCGGATGCGGCGGTACGGCTCTGCACTTTCCATTCGCTTGCGCTGTTCATGCTGCGCCAGAAAATCGGTGGACGCATGGCCTACGAGCGTGTGGGGATGCGGGAGGCTCCCGTGCCGCAGGATGGTTCCGGGCGCGAATTCATGGATATGGCGGCCCGCCTGGGAATCAAGTCGGGAAGTCTCGAACGCGAAAGGCTCTTTGACGATAGCCTCCCGGTTTCGCTGAAGCGCAAGCTTTCGAAACTCCGGGAACCGGTGCTTGAGTCGGGCCGTGTGGTGTTCGAAGACCTGATTTACCTTGCCATTCAACTTCTGGAAGGCGATGCGGAAGCGCGGTCGCATTTCCAGTCGATGTGGACGGAAATTCTTGTGGATGAATACCAGGATATCTGCCCGTCGCAGTACCGGATGGTCAAGGCGCTTCTCGGCGACAGGAAAAGTTTGTTCGTAGTGGGCGACGACGACCAGGCGATATACGGATTCCGCGGGGCCGATATCGGGAACATCAACCGTTTTTGCGACGACTTCAAGGAGAGCACGTTGATTCGCCTGGAATGGAATTACCGTTCGACTTCGAACATATTGCACTTGGCGAATCGCATTTTCGAAAACAAGCCGCTGCGCTTGCGGAAGGTGCTGCGTGCGGGAAACTCGAACGGTTCTGGCGGCAATCCGATTTTCAAGGAGAACCGCGAACCGGAAGTTTGGACAAGCGGAAACCCGGTGGAGGAAATGTGCAGGATCGTCTGCAAGATAAAGGAACTTCGCGAGGCCTATGACCTTTCGTGGAAAAATTTTGCGATTCTTGTGCGTTACAACCGGCAGCGGCTCTATTACGAGGAGGCCCTGCGTGACGAAAGGCTCCCGGTTGCGGGCGACGAACTCGGGGAGGGCTTGGCGGTCGAGGACGGCATCCATGTAGAAACGGTTCATGCTTCCAAGGGGTTGCAGTATGCTGTCGTTTTTTATGCGGGACTGGGCGAGGGACTCACGCCGGGAACCTGCGAAGGCGACCGTGCGGAACGAAAACGGCAACTTGATGAGGAACGGCGGCTTTACTATGTGGGAGTTACCCGAGCCGAGGCTTGCCTATTTTTATTATATTGTAAACGGCGTTTCTGGAAGGGGCGGCTTCGGAAATTTAAGAAGTCGCGGTTCTTGCCTCGGACGCCCGGTTTTTCGCAAGGTTGTCTCATGCCTCTTATCTTGTTCAAAATAAAAGTGGTCTTGTTTGTGCTTGCCTACATGTTCCTGCACATGCTGGTCTTGCCTTTTATTATCCTCTTCCGGCATCGCAGCGTGAACCTTTGGGTCGACAAGAAAATCCAGGCCTTCGCGCGATTCTGCATGAAGGTCCTGAAAATCGACCTCGATGTCGAAAACCAGGCGATTCTTTCGAAGGTCGACTGGACGCGCCCCGTGTTCGTGATGGGAAACCACAATTCGTATGCGGACATCCCGATTATTTTCCTTGCCATCGAACGCACTATCGGCTTTATCGCGAAGGCGGAACTCCGCTTTATTCCCTTCCTCGGGTTCTGGATGCACCGGATCGGTTGCGTGCTCATCAACCGCGAAAAGGGTGGCGGCGCGGCCCTGATTCGAGAAGCGATGGCGAAGGGGAAGGCCCCGAGGCTGTTTATTTTCCCGGAAGGGACGCGTGGCAAGGACGAGAACATGGTGCCGTTCAAGAGCGGCGGGTTCCGGTTGGCCATCGAGACCGAAGCGACGATTCTCCCCATCTATATCAAGGGTTCCGGTTTTGCCTGGGAACACCGCAAGAGCTCCGCACGTTGCAAGGTGACGGCGACGGTTCTTGAACCCCTGGACGTGAAGGCGCTTGCTGCCGAGAAGGGGACGCTTGACCCGCGCAAGGACGTGATGCACGTTGTCCGTGAACGGATGGAGGCCGCCGTATGATAGGCGTCTTCGATTCCGGCTTTGGCGGCCTATCCATATTGAAGGATTTGAGACGGGTCCTGCCGGAATACGATTTTGTCTATCTGGGCGACAACGCGCGTGCACCTTATGGCTCGCGCACTTTCGAAACGATTTTCCGCTATACGCTCCAGGCGGTCCGCGAACTCTTTAGCCGCGGTTGCCCCCTCGTGATTCTTGCGTGCAATACGGCATCGGCGAAGGCGCTCCGGAGCATACAGCAGGATATCCTCCCGTATGAGTTTCCTGACAGGCGCGTGCTTGGAATTGTCCGGCCGACTGCAGAGGAAATCGGGAAGTTCAGCCGAGGAGGACATATCGGCGTGCTTGGAACTGCGGGGACCGTCTCGTCCGGAAGCTACCTTATCGAAATCGGGCATTTTTTCCCGGAATTGAAGGTGACTCAGCATGCCTGCCCCATGTGGGTCCCGATTGTGGAAAACGGCGAGCGCGGGACGGAGGGGGCTAGGTTCTTCGTGAAGAAGGATGTGGATGCGCTTATGGCATCCGACCCGCAAATCGATGCAGTCCTGTTGGCGTGTACGCATTACCCGCTTCTGGAATCCGAAATTCGGGCCGCACTGCCACCGCAGGTCCGGCTCGTTTTCCAGGGGGATATTGTTGCCGCCAAGACAATCGACTACCTCAAACGGCATCCGGAGATGGATGCCCGCCTCTCGAAGGGCGGAAAGACGGCCTATTTGACCTCAGATACTGCCGAATTTTTTGAAAAAGGGGCGTTTTTGTTCGGAATTGAGGGAATTTCGGCTGAATCGGTGGCCTTGTAGTCTATAAAAATGTAGATTGCGGATGTAACTGACGAACCTGTTTAGGTCCGCTTGTGTTTTTTTTATCATAGGTGAGTTGAAAATATGCCGAAGACACAAATAAATCTCGAAGGTTGGCAGGATTACCGTGGTAACGCCGCCGGTAGCCTGCTTTACGTGGAAACTAGCCATCAGTCCGAAATGCCGGTTCGTGACCAGCTGAACGAAAATGAAAAGGGCTTCCTCTACGAGCCCAACTACGAGACCAGTACCTACGGCCTGATGAGCTGCTACAA
>NZ_DDQF01000005.1:262310-266889 GCF_002342555.1 Fibrobacter sp. UBA2449 | reverse complement strand
TGAGCGATTCCGAACTCCGCAACAAGTACCTGATTATGGGCTACATGCGCATCGACAAGATCAAGGATGTGCGCACGCGCCATATTCAGCGCTACATGGCGAACCCTGACCTTCCTGAACCGGAATGCATGCAGATGGAGCACAACTGGGCTGTATACGGACCGATGCGCTTCGTCTCCATGAACGATTCCTTCGTGGTGACCGACGAAATCCTCAAGGAATGGGGTTACAAGGGCCATGCGAGCCGCCAGCTCAAGGCTGTTTTCCAGAAGGAACACCTCGACCAGATTCTTTCGTACCTGGATTCGAAGGACGACAAGATTGACGAGTATATCGCGACTGTCGACGAGTACAAGGAAGCCCTCGAAGAAGGGTAATGACGTTTAAATCCGTTTTTTAAACAGCGACGCCCCCGCATTTTTGCGGAGGCGTTTCTCTTATGCACCGAAGGTGTCTTATTTCACAGTCTTGATGGTTGAGGCGCTCGTCTTCACGATGTACATGCCCTTCTTGAGGTCGAGGCGGAGAGTTCCGTCCGCGTTCAGGGCCTGACCCTTGATTCCGCTCCAGAGGAGGTTTCCGTTCAGGTCGAACACCCTCGCTTCGGCATTCATGTCGCTTGCGGCGAAGTTCGTACGAATGCCCTTGATGGCGTTGGTGCCGCAGCCGGTGGCGACAATCTTTGCGATGTAGATGCCCGCGTTGTCGCTGTTGAACGAGAGCTGCGTGGAGCCGAAGGGGGCTCCGGTCGAGTCAATTTCGTTTGCGAGCGGGACGGATACTTCGGCCCAGGAGCCCGCGGGGGCGGTGTTTCCGTACTGGTAGTTGCTCCAGGTGCTGCCGCCCGCGCCGCCGATGTTTACGGAGGCGTCTTCGGCGTCGATGCTACGCATGGTGAACACGAGATCCTTGCACTTGGTGAGCGGTTCCTTCACTGCGGCTGCATCGGGGATTGTGAAGAGGGCGTGCTGGTAGCCGCAGTCATCCTGCGCGCATCCTGCGAGCGGAACCTTCACGTACTTGGAAATTCCGTCGAGCGCGGTCGTCTCGAAGGTGACCTTGCCGAGGGTCTCGTCGCTCTTCCAGCCTGCTGCGGAAGTTTCGTTCGCGTAGTCCACAATCACGAGAGAATCACCGAAGTTCTGGTTGGGGTCAATGTACGGGTCGTCGATGGGGGAGTCTTCGCACTGGAGCGCTGCCGTGTTGCTCGTGGTGAATACGACCGTGGTGATGGACTTTGCCGGGGCGTCGATGATGGCGCCTGCGGTGATGGTCTTGCTCTTTTCGCCGCTTTCGGTAGACTGCACGGCGTAAACCGGGTTGTAGCCGTTCACGGAGAAGTTCAGGTTCTGTGCGGAACCCTTGTTGATGGCGATGACGGAAATGGAGTCGCAGTCGGCGCTACGGAAGGCGACTGCATAGACGTTGCTACCGTCGGCGGTGCTGCTCACGACGCGCCAGCCCGGGTTCACGAACTTCGAGTAGTGGCGCATGGCGTGGTATTCGGGGTTGATGTAGAGCTTTGCCTCGGTGCAGCTGCTCCAGCCTTCGCCCGGGCAAACGCCGATGAGCTGGCCGTTCTGTTCACCCCAGAAGAGTTCCCATGCGATGTAGGCGTTGAGCTTGCCGCTTGTAAAGCCTACCTGCATGATGTGGGCGAGACCGAGCATGTCCTGCTCGCGCACGGCAGTATCCATGGTGCAGAATTCCGTCATGATGATGGGCTTGTTGTCGCTGCCGTAGTTTTTGCCGATGGCGGTCATCGCCTTGCGGAAGTTTTCCGGATTCAGGTAGTTGGTTCCGGAGTTGTCGTTGCCGTCACCGGCATGGTACAGATGGTAGGCGTAACCGTCGAGGTTCTTGTCGTCAAGCGCCTTTGCGTACTTTTCGAAGTTGCTGTAGCCGATACCGAGCGGTTCGGGGCCGATAATCTTCGGCGGGTTTGCAAGCGTGCTGATGGAATCGCGTACGGCCTGGAGCGCCTGCTTGTAACCGGCAATCCCGTTGCTTTCGGTAGGCTCGAAGAGGGTTTCTTCGTAATCGGCTTCCATGTCGGGTTCGTTCTGCAGGCTGATGTAATCGGGAGTGATGCCCGCGGTGGCGTAGGCCTGCAGGCTCTTTTTCCACCAGCCGGCGAATTCGCTGTAGACGAACTTGCCGTACGGGTCGCTGTTCGAAGTCTTGAGTGTCTTGTCGGCCTTAGAATGGCCCTGGTTTCCGTTCACGCTGCCACTCGGCTTGAGCCTGCCCGGTGCAGACCAGCTGGACATCTCGATCTTGAGGCGGTTGCCGAGGCGTTCCTTGCCAGCCTTCACGATGGCGGCATCGGCGGAGATGCTTGTGGTGTCTTCCTGCTTCCAGTTGCCGATGCGGAGGAGTGAGAGGTTGAGACCGTTAAAAGCGGTGTCATAGAAGTCCTTCTGCATCGAAGAGCTCATGGCGGTAATCCAGCTCTGGTAGTAGGCGGCGCCTGCACCGAAGCCCACGACCTTTTGTGCCGTGGTGGCGGGATCTATCGTGATATTTGCGGCTGAAGCTATTGATGCTGCAGCAAGGGCGACCGAGGCCGCTGTCAGGGATTTCTTAAACATACACACATCCTTTCTTTTTACTCCCCAACCCCAGAAACCATCAATTATCAATCATCAATTAATTAGTAAGCTCCTTCGCCCTTGAACACGACTTTGAACGTCTTGAGGATCAGCTTGAAGTCTTCTCCGAGCTTGCCGTCGCGGCGGATATAGTCATTGTCGAGTCGCATCTGCCCTTCGAAGGAAATGTTGCTTCGGCCGCTCACCTGCCAGATGCAGGTCAGGCCCGGCGTCACGGACAGGCGCATGCGGTGCCAGGGTTCGTATTCAGCCACTTCGGAAGGGATCGGCGGGCGCGGGCCTACGATGGACATGTCGCCTTTGATGATGTTCACGAGTTGCGGCAGTTCGTCGAGGCTGAACTTGCGGAGGATGCGGCCGAACGGATAGATGCGTGGGTCGTTCTTCATCTTGAACGTCTTGCCGCCCGTCTCGTTCTGGGCCATCAATTCTTTTTTGCGTTCTTCGGCATCCACGTACATGCTTCGGAACTTGTACATCGTAAACAGTTTGCCGTTGCGGCCCACACGCGTTTGCTTGAAAATGACCGGTCCCTTGTGGTCGCTGATCTTTACCGCGAGCGCACAGAACAGGAGCAGCGGGGAAAGGACAACCAGGGCGAGGCTCGAACAGGCGATGTCCGTAATGCGTTTCACAACGTGGCGGTAGCGTATCTTGTGCGGGTGCTGCCAGATGTGGTCGAGGTTCAGGCGTTCGAGCGAGAAGAAGCTTCCGTTCGTGCTGTTGAAGTCCTTGATCTTGTCCTCGAGTTCCAGGTTGTCCTTCTCCTGGAGCCCGGTGTAGATATATGCCTTGAAGATGGGCGACTTGGGCTTGTGCCTGAGGGCCTGGATGAGGCCTGCGTCGTTCAGCTTGTGGAGGATTTCCTTGCGGATGGACTCGAGCGTCGAAAGGTCCGAATTCAGGAGGATGATGCCGAGACCGCTGCTGTCGGAAAGGTAGCCGAGGACATCGATAAACCTGAGGTGCGAGAACATGGTGAGCACGCTGATGCGCCAGGTACGCTCGACGGTGCGCGAGGGGCTCCCCCAGCCGAAAAAGTCGTACTGGTGCGAGTAAATCTTGATGAACAGGAATGGCCTGCGGGTGCGGTTCGCCCTTAGGAATTCCTCGTTGAGGCGCGTCCTGAAGAGGCGTGCCGGATAGACAATGTTCTTGAGCTTCTGCTCGTTGAGCAGGTTGCTGATTGCCGGATTGGATATTTCCTGTTCCATGCGTAAAAATTTAGAAAAAAATGCACCTGGCTTGTTTTGGTAGGAAAAAACACAAATGTGCAAATTTCCTGAACGTAAACAAACCTTTACCAACGGGCGGTGAAAAAAGGAGGGGCTTGTTCGGTAGAACGGGGCATGCTGTTTTTTCTATATTATGTCTCCGAAAAATTTAAAATGGAGACGCAATATGCTGCGTATTGGCTTAATTGGTACTGGAACCGTCGGTGGCGGTGTCATTCAGATTCTTGAACAGAAGATTGCCGAGTACAAGGAAAAGCTCGGTGTCGAACTCGAACTCGCCTGCATCTGCGCGAAGTCCGAAGAAGAAGTCGCCCCGTACAAGGCGAAGGGCTACAAGGTTTCGACCAACGCCGACGAGATGATTGCCGGTAACGATATCGACGTGCTCGTTGAACTGGCCGGCGGCTACAACATGCCGCGCAAGTGGATTCTCGCTGCCCTCGAAAGCGGCAAGCATGTGGTGACCGCGAACAAGGCCCTCCTTGCCAAGTACGGCCACGAGATTTTCCCGCTCGCAGCCGAAAAGGGCCTGCATGTGCTGTTCGAAGCCGCGGTTGGCGGTGGCATTCCTATTATCCGTAGCTTGCAGGAAGGTTTGCTCGGTTCGACCGTCGAACACCTGAGCTGCATTATCAACGGTACCTGCAACTACATCCTGAGCCGCATGGCCGACGAAGGCCTCGACTTTGATGTGGTTCTGAAGGACGCCCAGAAGCTCGGCTTTGCCGAAGC
>NZ_DDQF01000005.1:257769-262268 GCF_002342555.1 Fibrobacter sp. UBA2449 | reverse complement strand
GCTAGCCTCTGCAGCGGCAAGCGCGTGGACTTCGAAAAGATTCATGTGACGGGTATTTCGAAAATTACCGCCCAGGATATCGCATTCGCCAAGGAACTTGGCTGCTGCGTGAAGCTCCTCGGCATCTACCACCGCGACGGCGACCGCGTGGACGCCCGCGTGCATCCGTGCTTCGTTTCTAACGAGAACCTGCTCTCGAACGTGAACGGTGTCATCAATGCAGTGTACCTGAAGTGCGACAACCTGGGCGAGACCGTCCAGACGGGTGCCGGTGCAGGCCGCCTCCCGACCGCCTCTGCCGTGGTAGCCGACCTCGTTTCCTTGGCCCGCTCCGTGGACCAGGGCAGCCGCAAGGCGCTCCCCATGGGCTGGTTCAACGTCGACAATTCCGCGACTCTCGTGCCTATTTCCGAGACGAGCGCCCGCTACTACCTGCGCTTCACTTCCCGTGACGCCTGCGGCGTGCTCGCGAAGATTACCAGCATCCTCGCCGAAAATAACATTTCCATTGAAACCATTATCCAGAAGAACGTGAAGGACCCGGGCAAGGTTTCCATCGTGGTCATCACCGAAAAGACCTTAGACTGCAAGGCCTCGAAGGCGGTGGACGCCATCGACGCTCTGCCCGAAATCGTCGAAAAGAGCCAGGTTATCCGCTTCCTCGCGTAACGGATGGCTTTCTGGACTGCAATTTTTGTAGTTTGATATAGCTATGATACGCGCTGCGACATTGGAACGCATTCTCGTTATCCTTTCGGATTTCGTGGCGCTTTCGATATGCTTTGTGCTGGCTTTCTGGGTCCAGTTCCATAGCGGCTGGATTGCCGACAAGTACGACCCGTCCAAGCTTTTCTCGGATTACGCCAACATGGGGTTGATCCTGAACGTGGCATGGCTCGTCTTGTTTACCTGCGCAGGGCTTTATCGTTCATGGCTCCTGATGTCGCGGACGCACCAGATTCTGCGCGTGTTGCGGGCGGTGGTGATAGGCGTTGTTCTTATTATCATCAGCCTTTTCGGAACGGAGTTTGTAGGCAAGATCTTTGCCAACCAGCCGTTGAACGAGGGCTACTTGTACGGATCGCGCTTCCCGTGGATTTTTATCTACGGCGGCCTCGCCATGGTGCTTGTTGCCGGATTCCGCATGTTCATTTACTTCTGCCTGCGCGGCTTGCTTCGTTTGGGCTACGGCGCGAATAACATCCTCGTGCTTGGCGCTACCGATGCGGGCAAGAAGATTGCCGAGGATCTCAAGAACACGCCGGCTTTTGGACAGCGCGTGGTGGGCTTCGTCGATGAAAGGTACCAGGTGATGGATCATGAATTTGCCGGGTTCCCCGTACTCGGCAAGTATGCCGATCTCCCTGCGCTTGTGAAAAAGCACCGTGTGGATGGGATTGTGATTGCGCATGAGAGTTCTTCTCCGCAGGAGATTATGCGCGTCCTCGTCTGGATTTGCGAACTTCAACTTCATATTTATATTGTACCGGGACTCTATCCCGTGGTGAATGGCCAGTTCAAGGCGAACTTGGTCCATGGTTTCGAACTTCAGGAACTTTTTGCATTTACGATGCCGCCCTGGCAGGTGCGGGTGAAGCGCATTATCGATGTGCTGTTCGGAGCGTTCCTTGGGATATGCTCTTTGCCGGTCTGTCTGCTTGCGGCTATCGCCATCAAGCTCGAGGACCACGGCCCCGTTTTCTATTCGCAGGAACGCATCGGCCTGTATGGCAAGCCCTTTACGGTCTACAAGTTCCGCACCATGCGTACCGATGCCGAAAAGTTCGGCGCCCAGTGGGCAACGAAGGATGACCCGCGCATTACGAAGGTGGGTAAGTTCCTGCGCAAGACCCGCATCGACGAACTGCCGCAGATTCTTTGTGTTTTGAAGGGTGACATGAGCATGGTGGGCCCGCGCCCTGAACGTGCCGTGTTTATCAGCAAGCTTCGCGAACAGATTCCGTTCTACATCAGCCGCCTCAAGATGAAGCCGGGCCTTACGGGCTGGGCGCAGGTGCGTCACCATTACGATACGAGCATCGAAGATGTCCAGATAAAACTGAAGTACGACATGTATTATTACGAGAACATGAGCCTGCTTCTGGATTTCCAGATATTGGTGCGTACTGTTTACGTTGTCTTGACCGGTAAAGGAGCGCAATAATGTACGGAGACAATTCCACTCCGGTATTCCCAGTTAATGATGCTCTCACGATGATTCGCCTCGCGCTTGCCGAAGACGTGCGCACGGGCGACGTGACGAGCGAATGGACCATTCCTGCCGACCAGAAGCAGCATGCCCGCCTGATAGCCAAAGAAGACGGTGTGCTTGCAGGCCTCCCGGTCATTGAACTCGTGTTCCAGGAACTGAAGGCGAACGTGAAGGTGACGCTCCACAAGAAAGATGGCGACGTGGTGAAGAAAGGCGACCTGATTGCCGAAATGGACGGCACGACGCATGAACTCTTGACGGGCGAGCGTACGCTCCTGAACTTTATCCAGCAGCTTTCCGGCGTTGCGACGGTCGCGCATACCTTCCAGGAAGCCCTGAAGGGCGGCAAGACGAAGGTGCTCGATACCCGCAAGACGGTTCCCGGATTCCGCACGCTGCAGAAGTATGCCGTTCGCGTGGGGGGCGGTTCCAACCACCGCATGGGCCTCTTTGACATGGTGCTGGTGAAGGACAACCACATCGCTGCTGCAGGTGGCGTTCTCGAAGCACTCGAAGTGGTGAAGAAGAACAACACGCAGGGCCTGATGGTCGAGATGGAAGTGGAAAACTTCGACCAGCTGCGCGCTCTTTTGAACAAGGGCGTAGACGTCATCATGCTTGACAACATGAGCAACGAGATGATGGCCGAGGCCCTGAAGATTATCAAGGAAAGCGGAGACAAGTGCCTGGTGGAAGGCTCGGGCAACATGACGCTCGAACGCGCGAAGGAAATCGCGACACTCGGCCTCGATTACATCTCTGTCGGTGCGCTAACGCATAGCGTGAAGGCTCTCGACATCTCGATGCGAATCTAGTTTTTTGATTTGCGCATGAAAAAGAATTTGGATAAAACTGTACGGAAGTCGAATCGCGAAACTTTTAGCTTCGTCGTGGATGTGGGCAACTCCCACACGGTTTTGGGTATTTTCAAGGGCGACAAGGTGGTGGACCACTGGAGGCTTACTACCCGCAAGGAAACGACGAGCGACGAGGTGATGAACCGCATTGGCGGACTTGTGCGCTTTTCGAAAATCAAGCCGACGGAGATTACGCATGTGGGCCTCTCGACGGTGGTGCCCGCGCATGAGCGCCCCTGGATCAAGGCCCTGCAGACGCTCCTCAAGCGCCCGGTGCAGGTGGTGAGTTCCAGGAACTGCCTCGGTTGCCCGATTGCCTACCCGAACCCGGCGTCGCTCGGTGCCGACCGCTTGTGTAATATTATTGCGCTTCGTGACCGTGGCTACAAGGATGCCATCGTGGTGGATATGGGCACGGCAACGACATTTGACGTGATGAAGGACGGCGGCTTCGCTGGCGGTATAATTATTCCGGGCATTAGCGCAAGCCTCGACGTTTTGACCGAGAAGGCGGCACGCCTGTTGCCGGTAAGCATCGAGTGGCCGGAACACGTGATTGCAAACAATACCGACGATGCCATCCGCGCGGGTCTTCTGTACGGTTTTATGGCGGAACTTGAAACCTTGGTGGCAAAGATCAAGGACGAAATGGGCAAGAAGAAGGTTCCCGTGTTTGCGACGGGTGGCTGGGGCCGCATGGTGATGGGGCACAGCAAGGTGATTGATACCTACGACCCGTACCTGACCCTGAACGGTGTGCGCCTGGTGGCGCTCCATGGCAATTCCGCCGCAGAACTGGAGCGAGACTCCGACGAGTAATTTTAAAGAGAGGTCCCTATGCGTTGCTTAGTTACCGGTGGTGCAGGATTCCTGGGAAGTCACTTGTGCGAACGTCTGCTGGACGACGGGCACGAGGTGATTTGCCTTGACAACTATTTCACGGGCCGTATGGTGAATGTCGCTCACCTGCGCGATAACCGGAACTTCGAGCTCATTCGCCACGACGTGACGGAACCGATTTTGCTGGAAGTGGACCGCATCTTTAATCTCGCGTGCCCCGCGAGCCCCATTCATTACCAGTTCAACCCGGTAAAGACCATCAAGACGAGCGTGATGGGCGCTATCAATATGCTTGGCATGGCGAAGCGCGTGAAGGCGCGTATTCTGCAGGCCTCTACCAGCGAAGTCTACGGCGACCCGGCGGTGCACCCGCAGACCGAAGACTACTGGGGCAACGTGAACCCCATCGGTATCCGCAGCTGCTATGACGAAGGCAAGCGCGTTGCCGAAACCTTGTTCATGGATTACCACAGACAAAATAACGTGGACATCCGCATCGTGCGTATTTTCAATACATATGGCCCGCGCATGCTTATGAACGATGGTCGCGTGGTGTCAAACTTTATTGTGCAGGCGCTCAAGGGCGAAGA
>NZ_DDQF01000005.1:219766-257725 GCF_002342555.1 Fibrobacter sp. UBA2449 | reverse complement strand
CGCATGATGAACCAGGACAAGATTATTGGACCCGTGAACATCGGGAACCCTGGCGAATTTACAATGCTTGAACTTGCGAAGGAAGTGCTTGACCTCACCGGTTCCAAGAGCAAGATTGTGTACAAGCCGCTTCCGGGTGACGACCCGAAGATGCGCCGCCCGAATATCGACCTCGCCAAGTCCGCACTCGGTTGGGAACCGACAATCCCGCTGCGCCAGGGTCTCGAGAAGACGATTGTCTACTTCGAGGAACTGCTCAAGTGCGAGCGCTAACAGTTTGTAGATACTAGGACTTGTCATGCCCGGCTTGACCGGGCATCTTTGTTTCTTTCAATAGAATTATTTGCTGCCTACGATTTTGCAGATAGGGCAGTTTTCGGGCTTGTGACCCATTGCCTTGCAGTACGTGCGCCCGAAGTAGATAATCTGCAGGTGGCGCTTTTCCCATTCTTCCTTCGGGAAAATCTTCTTGAGGTCGGCCTCGGTCTGTTCCACGCTACTGCCGTCCGATAGTCCCCAGCGCTTGGCTAGGCGGTGGATGTGCGTATCGACGGGGAAGGCGGGAATCTTGAAGATGTGGCTCATTACGACGCTTGCTGTCTTGTGGCCTACGCCGGGGAGTGATTCGAGTTCTTCGAAGGTGCGGGGGACTTCGCCGCCGTATTTCTCGACGAGCGTTTTCGACAGGTTATAGATGTTCTTGCTTTTCGTGTTGAAGAATCCGCACGGCTTGATGATTTCTGCAATCGCGTCGATGCCGAGCTTGACCGTGGCGGCGGGCGTTTTCGCTTTCTTGAACAACACCTTCGTTACCTGGTTCACGCGGATGTCGGTGCATTGCGCGCTCAATACGACGGCGACAAGCATCGTGTAGGCGTTTGAGTAGTCGAGCGGAATCGGCGGGTTCGGGAAGAGTTCGTCCAGCTTTTCGCCGATGAACTTGATCTTGTCCGTTTTTTTCATGTCCTGCGCCTCCTTTCGTCTTTCGTCTGTAGCGAGCCGCATTGCGACGCAGCATACTTTCGTCTAGTTTAGTCGCAGTCGCGCGTGAAGTCTTGTTGCATGTTGAAGCTGGGCATGTCGTCGGTCGGGTGGCCGACTTCGACGGCGGGGACGCCTGCGTATGTCGTGTGCGGGGGAACGTCGCAGAGCACCACCGCGCCCGCGCCAATCTTCGCGCAGTCGCCGATGTGGATGTTGCCGAGCAGCTGGGCGTGTGCACCGAGCATCACGCCGTTCCCGATTTTCGGGTGACGGTCGCCGGTCTCGTTGCCGGTACCGCCAAGCGTCACACCGTGCAAGAAGCTCACGTTGTTCCCGACAATTGCTGTTTCGCCGATGACGATGTTTGTAGCATGGTCAATCAGCAGGCCATGCCCGATTTTTGCTGCCGGGTGGATGTCCATGCCGAACTTGCGGCTCACGATGTTCTGGAGCATCTTGGCGGGGAACGGGCGGTTTTCCGTCCAGAGTGCGTGCGCCACGCGGTAGGCCTGCAGGCCCTGGAATCCCTTGAACAGCAGGAGCGGTTCGAGGTAGCTGGTGCAGGCAGGGTCGCGGAGTACGGTTGCGTTCAGGTCCTTGCAGGCGGAAACGAGCAGTTCGGGGTACTTGATGTACAGCGCGTTGAACATCTTCTCGAGTTCCGCACGGTCGATGACTTCGCCCGCGAGCTGACAGGCAAGTGTGACGGATAGCATGTCGGCAAAGTTCTTGCGGTTCAACACCTGCTCTTCGAGCATGAGCTTCGAAAGCGGTTCGTTGGCGGCTAGTTCCGAGGCCTCGTCGCGGAGGCGCTTTTCCATTTCTTCGACTGTCATAGCGAATGCAAATATAGAAATTTGCGGCGGCTGCGGTCTAGCAGGCGAGTTTAATGAGCGCGCGGGCCGGGATGTGGAACCATCCGGGCCTGAACTCGAGTTCGTAGCAGGCTTCGTAAACGGCCTTTGCTAGGATATACGGGGTGGCTGCACGCTCGAGGGTTTCGAGGTCGACATGCGTGGCGCTGGCATCTACATTCGCGGCTTGCGCGTAGCCTTCGAGGAAGGCTTTCTCGCATGCGGCAGGGCTCTTGCCGGATGTTGCTCCCGCGTACTGGAAACTGCGCAACATGCCTGCGACATCGACAAGCGGGGAGCGGAGCGCCCTTCGGTATTCGAGCGTGCGGGAGGGTTCACCTTCAAAGTCGAGAATCTTGAAATCTGCGGCGGAAACCAGCACCTGTCCCAGGTGGTAATCCCCGTGGATGCGCTGCGGTGTGAACAACTCGCTGCCGGTTGGCGCTCCGAACGCATCTTTCGCCATGCGCTTGAGTTTCGGCAATGCGGCTTTCACCCTTTCGGCGAGTTCGTGCATTTCATTGCCCGCGGAGTTTGTCGCATCTGCTGCGACCGCGCTGTTCAAAAGATGTTCCAGCTTGTCAAATGGAATTTCGGGATTCTGCGCAGGCGTGCCCGGGAGTCCCCTGAGGGCGCGGTGCATCTTCGCAGTCGCTGTCCCGAGAGCCTCGGCGCACGGCGCGTCCATCACGCGGTTGAAATACGCCCACGCATCCTGCATGCCGGTTGCACGTTCCTCGAGAATCCCGAGGGTGTAGCGTTTTCCCGTAGCATCTGCGTAGTAGCATGTGCCGTAGAGCTGCGGGCTCACGCCGGAGCGTTTGCGGTCGAGTTGCTCCATGATTTCGACCTCGGGGTGAATGCCCGGTAAAAGCCTGCGGTACAGCTTGAAGAAAAAATGCTCGGATGCGAATGCGGAATTGCTCTGCTCGGCATCGAGCGGGGCTATATCGAAAAGCTCGTGCAGGGAAACGTCTACGGGAAAATGCTCTGTCTGCATGAACATGAATTCGCCGGACGTTGTTCCGTATTTTGCCTTCTCGCACGAGAACACGTCATAGAAAAAGTCGGCGGTGCGGGTCTCGTCTTCGATGACGGCGTATAGGTCGGGCTCGCAGTTTTCGCTCGCGGCAAAAGTCACGCGGACGATGGAGAGGAATGTTTCCCCGATGGCGACGCGGTCCACGGTCTCGATGGATTCGATCTTGCGGCCCTTGCCCATGAACCAGCGCTTGCTTGCGATGTCTTGCATGCTATCCATGCTTTGAAAAATAGCAATAGAACTATTTCCGGGCTGTCAGTGCAGGGAAATATCCCTGCGTGCGGAGTGTCGCGAGAATCTTGAGCTTGTTTTCGAGCGGTTCGGCGGGAAACCCGTCCACCACGAACTGCGGAATCCGTTTTTGCGGCTTGAATTGCGGCGGCACATCACTGTAGTCGCCGAGTTGCCAGGCACAGAGCATCTTTGCGAGGAACTGTTCCCAGGGGAAAACATCTTTCGGGGTGAGGTAGAACCTGGCGGGCTTCTCGTAATCGCGGGCGTCGAGTAGGAGCGTGCCGTCCCTATAACATGCAAGAAGCGCAGCCTGCCTCTCTTTCATCTGAGTGGCGGGCTGCGCGGGAATAGTCAGAACGAGTTGCATTCGGCGCGGGCGTTATGCAGCGAGGACTTCGCGTTGGATTTGCATGTACTGGTAGCTGGAAATCAGCGTAATTTTCAGAATCAAATCGCGGGCAAGTCCGGCTTTGATGAGGGCCCTAGCGTAGTTCAGCTTGTTCATGTCTGGTGATGTCATAGGAACCTCTGGGTGTTTTTGTTTTACATCCAGAAAATAGAATATTTTTGTGGCAAAAGCATGTCATTTTTTTTGGTAAGAAACAATGTGTAAAGTCTATCACACACTCCCCTTTTGCAAGAAAAATATAATCTGTTGATAAATAAGGAGTTACGAAACTGGTGCTCCAAAGTGTATTATTCCAGCCTAAAATCGCGCTGTGATTTATGTCACGCGTCAGATGCTTTTCAGGACGGGAAAACTCTCGCGGTAGCGGAGGAGCGGTTCGATTTCGATGCGTGCGGACACGATACATTCCGTATTGGAATCGGCCTTCGCGACAATGTTTCCGAACGGGTCGACAATGCGTGAATGCCCATTGTATTTGCTATCGGCGGTGACGCAGTTGACGGCGACGACATAGGCCTGGTTCTCGATGGCGCGCGCCTGCAATAGCGTATCCCAGTGCAGGATTCTTTCGGCAGGCCAGGCGGCCTGCACGGTCAGGAGGTTCGCTCCCGCCTTGACCGCATCGCGGTAGAGCTCCGGGAATCGTAGGTCGAAACAGATGGTCGGCGCTATGTTCCATTCCTGTATTTTAAACAAACTAATGTCCTGCCCGGCGGTGAATTTTTCCTGCTCCATGAAGAAGGGCTTCCGCTTGTCGTAGCTTGCGTATTCGTGCGGGTTTCCGGACAGGTAGACGCTTGCGTGGTTCGCGAGCGAAGGGCCTTTGCGCGATATCCCTGCGCCCATGACGGCGCACCCTGTCTGGCTTGCGAGTTTGTTCAAAAAACTTGCCGTTTCTCCGCTTGATTCGTCGGAAAAGTCTTCGGCGGCCCTCTCGGGGTGCAAGGGAAGGTAGCCTGTGGCGAACATTTCGGGCAGCACGATGAGCCCGGGAACGGAATCCTCGGTTCGTTTGCGGATTTCGCGGGTGAGCGTTTCGACCTTTTCGAAATTCCTGGCCTTGTCGTTCGGCGCGATTTCCATCTGCACTAGAAAAATATCGAGCATACGCAGAGAAATATAAAATTTGGTGGACTGCGGCGGCATAAAATTCTAATTTAGTATCCATGAGATTTCGATCCCTGCTCCTTATAGCCCTGTTCCTGGCGGCGAACCTGTTTGCGGCGACCCCTACGCCTGTCGTGGGCGTGGTCCTCGAAATGGGTTCGGACCTGCCGCTTGACGGAGTTCAGATTACCTACCGCTCCGGCAAAAAACTCGGCAAGACATCCTCGGATGGACGTTTCGAATTTACCGTGGATTCGAAGAACGCGTCGCTTGTTTTCCAGAAGGAAGGCTACGACAGCGTGTATGTGGACCTGCAGGATTTTGCGGACCTGCTCGACATGGTCGTGACGCTCTCGACCGACCTCCGCGACCTCGGCTCGAGTACGATTGTGGGCGGCGGTGAACCTGAGAAGTGGGAACCGCAACGCAAGGTGTCGGTCGACAAGCTCGAAGATGCGGCGGGCATGCGCTTTGACTTGACGGAACACCTGGGGCAGATGCCGGGAATTTCCGGACAGAAGGATTTCAGCAGCGCGCTCTACTACGACGGCTCCCGCGCGGGCGACGTGGCCTACCACCTGGGGCGGCTCCGCATCCCGAACATGCGCCACCTCGATGTCGGGTTCCCCGGCAACCTTTCGGTGGTGAACCCGCACATATTGAGCGGCATCGAGATTCATGACCACTACGGCAGCGGCCCGATCGGCCAGGGCCTTGCGACTTCGGTGCAGTATATTCCCGAGCAGACGAAGGGCGAGTGGGGACTCAAGGGGGCTGCGGGCCTCACGGTGCAGGAAATCCAGTTCGATTCCCCGTTCCTTTTCTGGGACAGCTTCCGTTTCGCGTTCCGCAGGCTCGATGGCGAGATGCTCAAGAACCTGGGCGAAAAGTTCTTCACCGAATTCAGGAAGCGCGATGGCGACTGCGTGGATGATTGTCGCGTGAAATCCTCCGACCCCTTCGATCTTTCGGCGATGGATTTCTATGCACAACTTAACGGCTCCGATTCAATGGGCAACACCTGGGCGCTCCGGGCCCTGTACAGTACCGACGAATACTCCATCAGCCAGGACACGACTACTGCGTACGATCAGGTGAACGAAGTCGACATCATCAAGGGGAACCAGGATTACCTGGTCATCGGAGCGGAATACAATTCCAAGTTCGGGACAAGCCTGCATGCGGGATTCGTGCGCGAAAACGTGGGCGACACCCTGCAGGATACGACCGGATTCCGCAACTCCGTCTCGTCGAGGGAGATGGCTGCCTTTATCGACGCCTACGAGATGACGCATACGGTCATTAGCGCCGGTGCGGACAAGGAATTCAAGGCGAAACTGCTCGGTTCCAAGGTGAGCGGTGCCCTGCTCTATGAGCAGCATTTTGTCGACCGCAGTTACCTGGACTTTGGAGGCAAGCAGGAAGACGACTATACGACGGGTGTGCTTTCGGGCGTGAGCCGCTTTGACTGGAAGTCGGATTATTCGCAGACAATCTTTTCGCTCGGTGCGGTGGCCGACGCTATTGACCACAATGCGCGCCCGACGGTCTCGCTCGATTTCGAGAAGAACCTGAGCGAAAAGGATTCCACGTATTGGCGCCTGTTCAGCAGCGCGGCCTACCGCAGTGACTGGAAATACCTCTACGATGACGGAAACCTGACGGGAAGGCTTGAAACGGGCGCTTCGGCGAAGGTGGGACTTGGCTACAATTCCAAGTACCTGATTGCGCGGGCGAGCGGCTTTGGCCGCTACTACTTCGACCCGGTGCTGCCCCTGCCCAAGGCCTATGCGCAGTACAGGGACATTACTCCCGTGGAATTCGCCTGGGTGCTCGGTGCGAATGCGAAGGTGGATTGGAAGACTTCGCACCATTTCTCGATGTCAACGAACGTGAGTTCCGTCTATGGCGAATACGAACTCGAAGGTACCGGTTCGCTCCCGTGGGAAGCGAATTCGAGATTCGATATCGTTTCGCATTTCCGCTACTACCCGCGCAAGGATTCGCTGTTCTCGATTATCCTCACGCACCATGCGGCGTTGCACCGTCCGCTCTATTTTTACGATATCAAGCCCTCGGACCAGGAAAACCAGATACTCGGGACGCGCAGGCTCCGCGACCTGGAGGAATTTACCGATTTCTTCCGTACGGATGTGCGCGTGAATCTCGATATTGTCCGCGACAAGGGTTGGTTCCGCAAATCCAGATTCTACCTGGAACTGGATAATTTGTTCGGGAACCTCGACGTGGATGCGCTCAAGTTCCTGGGTTCCGAGAACGCCCGCGAACGTTCCTGGGTCACGAAGGACGGCGACAAGAATTCGGACAATGGCTACAGGCTCGAACCGTTCATGGCGAAGGGTATGGGACTATACTTCCAGTTTGGCGTGGAAGTGCTGCTTGGAATATGATGAAGGCGCTGCTTTTTTGTCTGTCGCTCCTTGCAGCGTCGGTGATGGCGCACGAGACGGATGCCAGGTTCGAACCGCCGAAGCCGAAGGAGCCGAAGCGCTTCTGTGCGGAGGTCCAAAAGTGGATCGAATACGCATCGTCTAACAAGGACCTCGTGGAAATAACCAATGAACCCCTGCTTGTCATGGACTTGCGCTACGGAACTTTCAACAACGTAACGGGGCACGACCTGTATTGCGGCGAGCAGAGGGCCTTTGTCCACAGGGATGCCTACGCAAAACTCAAGAAGACCTTTGCCATCATGGAAAAGGAGATGCCCGGCTCGAAGCTCGTGATTTTCGATGCGGCGCGCCCCATTTATGCGCAGGCGGCACTCAAGAAGACTGTGCAGGGGACTCCGTACACCAACTTCGTCTCGTCGGCGGTGAGGGGCGGATTGCACAACTACGGCCTCGCGCTGGACCTAAGCATTACCGATAGCTCGGGTGCGCTGCTCGACATGGGGACGGATTTCGATTCGTTTGAACGCTGTGCGGGCGCGGTAGGTGAGGCGGATGCGCTCAAGAGCGGGCGCCTGACGCAGGAACAGGTTGACAACAGGAACAAGTTGCGCCGTATCATGAAGGCCGCCGGCTGGGTGATGCTGAAACACGAATGGTGGCACTTCAACGCCTACACGAGCACTTACACGCGGGAACACTACAAGTTGTTTCCGATGTAAGGCGGTTCACGTCAACCTCGTTCAGAAAGATCTATTTCGTATTAGACAGGATGTCGCTTTTGGAAACGTGAAGGAGGCTGACTGCTTCTTCACGAGTCAACTTGCCGGCATTTACCAAGATATTGGCGATTTCTCGTGCTTTGTCTTCGCCTCCTTGCAAGTACGAGCCTTGTTTTTCATAAAGCATGTCGGTCATTCCGTCAACCTCGTTCAATAGAGTTTCATCCGTATACCCGTTTCTCTGTTTACTTTTGCGCACTAGAGCTTTTAGCGGCAAGCCGAGCCTTCGCCTCGGCAATCATTTCCGAAGACACTCCCAATTCTTGGAAAACATCAATAGCATCTGCATGCCCTTTAGATTCACCGCGAGCTTCAGCAGCAATAATTTTTCCGGCAGCCCAGCATTCGTAATCTTCCTTCGTCGTCATGTCGTGCTCCTGTGCTTCCAAAAGTTTGTCGTCGGCGTTTTCCACACGAATCCGGTCGAGCGCCTCCTCGACGATTTCGCTACCGAAATCCGGAAGTTCTCCGCCGTCCCGAGCATGGTTCAGCAGGTAGAGCCACATCTCGGCGGACCCCTTCACTTCGTCGGCAGACTTCGTGAAGTTAGGGACGCTAAGGAAAATATACTTATTTTTCTTTGAAAGAGGAACCGCCATTCCATTTCTGATGGCATGTCTGCTGTAAAGTGACCATTCGTCCCAATATTCGCCTTTCGCGTCGGGCAGGTCAAAGTCGCAAATCCAGACGGAAATGGTCTCTGGCAACTGGTAGCGACGTTTTTCCTGTTCATACCTTTGCAACGCCTTGAATTCTGCGGATTCTTCCATTTCCTTTCGCCCCTTGATGACAAGAAAAGCCTTGTAGAGGATGGTGCGGTCGATGAAGTAGTCGTGCTCCAAGCGTTGCATTTCGATATTCAAAAAGCGTCCGCTGCCGGTTGTTGCGAAGATGTCGAAGATGACCTTCTTGCGCTGCGGTACGCGGAATTCGATAGGCTTTTCGAAGTGAAAACGAAGCTGCTTGATCATTTCGTCGCCTTCGAGTTCAAGAACCCCGTTCAGAAAGTCCTTCAAGGCGTCTTCGTTGTCGAAAAGTTCCTTGAAAGCCGGGTCGTAGGTCGGATCGAGATAGACCTTGCCTTTGAATGCCTCTGGGATCGGCTTGTTGCGGACTACATTGCGTTTTTTGCTCATTTAATCTCCCCTTTGGGTTGATGACACCCCGGAATTGGGGTGTGCCTACCTATAAAAACGATCGAAACGCGAAAATGTTTCGTTTTGGCCGTTTTTTTCTTCGGACTCGCGAAAATGAGGGTGAGGGAACACTTATCTTGTATTGTCAAAAAATGCTTAAATGCATTTAAATGTGTGATATAAGGCAAAATTTTGCATTATTTGTATTGTAAATTGCGATGTTATGCCAAAATTAATATATGTTTGAAACATGAAATCCATTGCCGATTACCTGGATTACCGTGAGTTCCTTTCGGATTTTTATACCGAAAACAAGAAACGTTACGGTTTTACATGGCGCGAATTCGCGAAAAATTGCGGGTTTGCGTCTCCAGTGTATCTCAAACAGGTTATTGATGGAAAGTACGACTTGAGCGAGAAGGCCGTTATCCAGGTGATTGACGGAATGCAATTGGTCGGTTACGAACGCGAATATTTTGCCGCGATGGTTGATTTTTGCCATGCCGAAGGACTGCTGAAGAAGCAAGAAAAACTTTCGGTGATGCTCGCTATTGCCGAACAGAGTAAGGTGAAGTCAGTTGAACTCGAAAAGTTCCGTTTTTTTGAATCGTACCTTAACCCGTTGATTCGTGAACTTGCTCCTGCGATGAGTGGGGCGACTCCCAGGGAAATGGCGAATGCGTGTCGTCCAAATCCAGGGAAGAAAGAAGTTGCCGATACGCTCAAGTTTCTACTTGAAACGGAATTCCTGACTAAGGACGAAAACGGATGCTTTGTGCAGACGGATCGGTCCATCGCAATGCCAGAACTGACCCCGGATGGGTTTTCTGCGGGAATACCGCTTCATCGCCAAATGGGGGAGCTTGCTCTCAAGGCGCTGGATTTTCCGCGATCTGAACGAAACATGACGGGTCTTACGCTTGGAATGTCTCGCAGGACTTATGACGAAGTTGTGCGGGAACTCGCCGAATGCCGCCGCAGAATTGTGGCCCTCGTGCAGCGCGATCCTGTTGTTGAACATGTCTACCGGCTGAATATGCAACTGTTTCCGCTGGCAGATGTCCAATCTTCAAGCCTTTTAAAACAAAAACACAATTCTTCCAAAAGGAGGAAAAGATGAAATCGTATGCGCATTCCCTATCAACCTGGAAGAACGTTGCCCTTATCGGGATCTTTACGTTCTTGCTTGCTGCCTGTGGTGACGATTCCAAGGCGGCTGGCGGTACCGAAGAAGATTCGGCTATTACCGCAATAAAAGACAAGACTGTTTCGGGCGTGTCGCAGAAGGGCCCGTTCGTGAAGGGGGCTTCTGTCACCGTGTACGAACTTGACGGGAAATCGCTTTCGCAGACAGGTCGAAGCTATGAAGGCAAGATAAAGAATGAGCGTGGCGAATTCTCGGTCGATGTCGTGAAACTCGAATCCCAGTATGCTTTGCTGAAGGCCGATGGCTACTATCGCAACGAAATTACGGGCGAGAAATCGAACAGTACCGTGACATTGTATGCGATGACAAATCTTTCTGACCGAAACGAAGTGAACGTGAACTTGCTTACGCATCTGGAATATGAACGTTCGCGCTATCTTGTAAAATATGAAAAAATGGGTGTAGGCAAAGCGAAGCTGCAGGCCGAAAGTGAAGTCCTCAAGAGTTTTGGGATTGAAGATGAATTTGAAAATTCAGAAAATTTGAATATCTTCGGCGAAGATGACGGAAGTGCAGCGCTCCTTGCAATCAGCGTCCTGATGCAGGGTGATTTGAAGGAGGCCGATTTTACAGAGCGTTTGACGGAATATGCGGATGACATTGAAGAAGATGGCGTGTGGGACGATAAGAAAACGGCTACGAAAATAGCGGATTGGGCATCGGAAAAGAGCCTTAATGGTGGCCTGACAACAATTCGCGACAATATTGCTGGATGGGAGCTGTCTGCTGATGTTCCCGCGTTTGAAAAGTATGTGAATAACTATTGGTGGCAGAATTATGGACTTGGATCATGCACTGAAAAACGGGAAGGGGAGGTACTGCAAAATACAAATGCGTTCAGTAAAAGTTATGAAACCTATTTTATTTGTAAAAAAGGTGTTTGGCGCGTGGCGACGGATATAGAGAAAGATACTTATAAGTGGTTGGAATCCTCAAAGGATGTCGCAGATGGCGAAGTACGTGCTGGGCAAGTAAACAAGGATATCTATTATATTTACGTTGCTGGTAAGAATGTTTGGCGCGTGGCGACTGACGTAGAAAAGGATACTTATAAGCAGGAGTGTTCCCAAGATGGAAAGATGTTCTATGGTAATGTGAATAAGACAACGAAATATGTTTGTGATAAAGGCATGTTTCGGACAGTGGAAGAATTTGAATTAGAAATAGATTCTGCTTGTACAAGCTATAATCTTGATGAATATTATGTTCCGCCAAAAGTTGATGGTGATAATAATTATTCTTATTACAAATGTACTGAAGATGGTTGGGTCTTTACCACTGAAAAATTGAATCAAGGAACAATGATTGACGAGCGTGATGGACGTGAATATAAGACAATTGGCATCAAGTCACAAATGTGGATGGCGGAGAATCTGAATTATGCGGATAGTATTAATTATCCAAGTTTGAAAGGTAATAGTTCGTGTTTTGATGACGATATTGCTAATTGTGAGAAATATGGGCGTGTTTATCGCTGGGGGGCAGTTGTTGATTCGATATGCCCTAAGGAATGGCATGTTCCTTCAGCGGATGAATACGAAGAGCTTCTTTTAAATGTAGGCATTTTGCCTTGTCGAAACTATACCTGTAGTGTTAATAGTTCCAAATATTATGAAGGATATGAACTACAAGCGGTGGGTTATGATAATTGGCCGAATGCCACGGATACATATGGGTTTTCGGTCATCCCGTTTTTCAATGATGTTTTTTCAGGGTTGTCTGCTCATTTTTGGTCTTCAACACAAGGCCTTTATCTGGCTTTGATAAATAATTGGACCTACCTGTGGAATGCCAGTAAAGGAGACACTCCATCAATAGGGCTTTCTGTCCGTTGCCTCAAGGACTAGGGCGGCTAGAGCAACGCTGAAATACTGACGGCTCCCATTGGGGGCCGTTTTTTTACGGGAGAGCCTTAATACTGGCGCGCTTGAGGCGGTCGTTCAGCGCCATACCGACTCCGGTATTCGGAATCGGGTCCACGAGAATCAAGTCGTAATCGGGCGTATCCAGGTCGTGCATGTAGGCGTATAGCCTTGCGGTCGCCTCGGTCATGTCACCCGTTGCAGACAAGTTCACTGTGGCGGGGATTGCTCCGGCCTGGTTCCCGAAAGCGATGCGTGCGGTATGCTCCGGCAGTTTGTAACCAGCGGGCACTTCTCCGAAATAGAGCGGCACCTGCGGGCGGTAATGCGTGTCGCACTGGCCCGGCGCCTGCATGGCCTGCCCGGGCTTGCTCGTGGATTCCTTGACGGCGACATTGCCGAGAACCTTCGCGAACATCTCGGGCGTAATCGCACCCGGGCGCAGTACCGTGGGCGTTTTTCCCGCGAGCGATATGATGGAGCTTTCAACCCCGACGCTGCAGGGGCCGCCATCGACGATGCCCGCGATGCGGTCGGCGAGTTGCGCAGCCACGTGTTCCGCGGTGGTGGGGCTCACGTGCTTGAACAGGTTTGCGCTCGGGGCCGCAAGCGGGAGTCCCGATTCCTTGATAATCGCCTGCGCTACGGGGTGGCTCGGGAACCTTACCGCCACCGAGGGCAGCCCGCTCGTGCAAAGGTCGGGGATGCAGTCCTTCTTGGGGAGGATGATGGTCATCGGCCCGGGCCAGAAGGCTTCTGCCAGCCGGTATGCGGCATCGGGAATATCGCGGGCGACGTTCTCCAGTTCCGCGATGTCGGCAATATGCACGATAAGCGGGTCGAACGTGGGCCGTTCCTTCGCGGCGAAAATCTTCGCGAGCGCTTCGGGATTGTATGCGTTCCCCGCAAGCCCATAGACGGTCTCTGTCGGGATGGCGACCACTTCGCCTTCCTTGAGGAGCCTGGCGGCTTCTGAAACGCTTGTCCAAGGGGGGAACTTCATTATGGCACAAAAATAAAAAAAGGATGGCAAGTTTGCCATCCCTTTAAGATTGTCTTTTGCTTGCGGTTATGCTTCCGGAGCAGCGGCCGGAGCTTCTTGCTTCGGTTCGTCCTTGCGGCCAAACGCGAATACCTTGTCGCAGGCCCCGTTGAAGCGTTTCCAGACCTTGTCGCTCTGCTCGCGCGGCACTGCTCCCACGTCCTTCCACAGGCGGCGCAGGTGCTTGACCTTGTTCATGGCCTCGCCGACGGTCGCGTCGCTCAGGCCTTCGAGGAGGGCTTCTGCCTGTTCGCAGAGCAGCACTTTCTTCTGGAGGTTGTTCTGACGTGCCTGCTCCTGGATGTCGAGCTGGTCGCGGCGGCGGGTGAAGAAGTCGTCGCAGGCTTCGCGGAACGCCTTGTAGAGTTCCGTATCCTCGATGCCGCAGGAACCGATGGTGCGCCAGTCCTTCTGGAGGTCGCGCACGGCGTCGGCCAGCTGGTTGCTGCCAGCGCTTTCGGCAAACTGCTTCACCTTCTCGATCATCTCCTGCTTCTGAGCCTTGATCTTGGCGAGCTGCTTGCTGAGGGCCTCGTCGGTAGCTGCCTGGGCCGAGATGAACTGGTTCATCTTGGTGTTGAAACGTTCGTTCACGCTCTCGATGGATTCTTTCGGAATCATGCCGATGGACTTCCATTCCTCGTCGATGGCCTTGACCTGTTCAACGACTTCGGGCGTAATGTTGCTTACGTCGATGGTGTCGAGCTTGTCGCAAAGGGCCGTTTTCTTGGTGAGGTTTTCCTGCTTGGATGCGTCGAGCGTCTCGAAGTGGGCGCGCTTCTTTTCGAAGAAGGAGTCGCATGCCTTGCGGAAGCGTGTCCAGACTTCTTCGGACTTGCTCTTGGGCACGGGCCCTGTCGCCTTCCACATGTCCTGCAGTTGCTTTAACTTATTCGAAGTTGCGTTCCAGTCGGAAGATTCCTGCAGCGCCTCGGCCTGTTCGCAAAGCTTGAGCTTCTTTTCGAGGTTCGCTTCGCGGTTCTGGTCTTCCTGCTTGAGGCTTTCCTTGTACTGGGCGAAGAATGCACCGGTCGATGCCTTGAAGCGTTCCATGAGGGCGTTCAGGTTTTCCTTGGGTACCATGCCGATGTTCTTCCAGGATTCCTGGATCTCCTGCATGGCCTTGTACTTGTCTTTCCAGAACATCTCGGTGTTTGCGACAAGTTCGTCTACCTTCTGGCAGAGGGCTTCCTTGTCGGCAAGGTTCTTGACGCGTTCGGCCATGCGCTCTTCGATGAAGGGGGCGCAGTTCTGCTTAATCTGTTCGAACAAGGCTTGGAACTTGTCGCGGAATTCGGTAAACTTCGCGGCGGAGACGGGACCGATGTTCTTCCACTTGTTGCTGTATTCGCGCAGCTTGTCGAGGACATCCTGGCTGCCGGGCTCCTTCGCGAGCATTTCCATCTCTTCGAGGACGGTGGCACGGTCTTTTTCGTTGTGCCAGGATTCCCACTGGCGCATTTCCTGGAAGCGTTCGGTGGCGGACTTGTATTCGAGCCACAGGTCGTGGTACTTGAACTTCTGCTCGCCGACAATCGTCTTCCATTCCTGGAAGGCTTCGCGGAGCTTCTGGCTGATGACCTTGAAGTCATCGTTCTCGTCGAACGACTTGACGCGGTCTATGAGGGCGCGGAGTTTGGCGGAATTTTCTTCGAAGGTCTTTTGTGCGGAATCCTCGAATGCGGAAATCTTTTCCTTGAGCTTGTTGCGCAGCGAATTGTAGGTCTGCAGGATCGGGTCTTCGCCTTCGAGCAGCGGGAGCTTCTCCCAGTCGCGGACAATGCCGTGGAGGTGCTTGGAAGTGCTCTCGTTCGCGTCGGTGTCGGCGAGGGCGCGGAGCATGTCGAGCAGCTGGGTGCGTGCCTGGGTCTCGTCCGTCGCCGCTGCAGGTTTTTCGCCTTCGGCAGGCTGATCCTGCTTCTTGAGTTCCTGGCTGCGAACGAGCGCGAGGTTGAAACGCTTCACGCTTGCGGCATCCATGATGGATTTCTGTGCGTTCCATTCGTCGATAATCTCGGCGATGCGGTCTGCCTTTTCGGCGGCGTTCTCGCTATCGAGGATGCTTTCGACTTCTTCGAGCGTCTGGGTGAGGTGCGTGCGCTTTTCGGCCTTTTCGGCTTCGGCATTTTCGGCGGCGATGCGTGCTGCGTCGGCCTCGTTCACGAACTTGATGAAGCTTGCGTAGATTTCGTCGAGGGTCGCCTGGTCCGGACCCATGCCCAAGGTCCTAGCTTCCTGCATCAGGGCGTCGAACTGCGGCTTGACGGCGAGCGGATCCTTCTGGGCGGCGAAATGGTGGGCCTGCTGGACGAGCGCGTTCCTCTTGCCGGCAAGGAGAGCCGCAGCCTTGCGGCCGCCGTCTTCGGTTTCCCTCTTGACGCGGAGCTTCTCGGCGGCAATTTTACGGACGGAGGAATGCTTGGAATTCTTGGAGATGTCGGTGAGCGAAGCTTCGGACTCGATGCGTTCGACGGCAGCCTTCGCGATGTCTTCCTTGGCGTCCCTGTTCGCGGCGAGGACGAGCACGTTCACCTTGCCCGTCTTCTTGATGAGTTCGAGGCGGAGCTCGGAACTGGGCAGGGACTTGGCGAGTTCATCGGCGTAGCGCGTGTCTTTCAGTTCGTCGATGAAACGGAGGACCTCTTCGTTTGCGGGTTCGCGGAAATCCTTGAGCTTCTTGGCGACCTCTTCGAAGTAGCGGGTTTCGGCCAGGCGGCGGATGCCGGCCTCGCTGTCCTTCTTCGAAATTGCAGCGAGTGACGGGATAATCGTCAACTTCTTTACGGCTGCGGTCCTTACGCTACTATCATCATCGGAAAGGGCGATTCGTTCCAGGGTGCTCTGTTCGCGCGGATCCATCTCGGTGACGGCCTCCATGCGCTTTTCGGGGTTGGAATTCTGCCATTTCGGTTTAAATGCGTCCAATAAGCTCATAAAAATCTCCAATAGGTGGACGAACCGGTTAAGGTTCGTATATCATAATCTAAATAAAAAGATAAGAGAACGTTTAAGAAAATGGCGAATTTTTGGCAATAAAGGGGGCTGAAATAGGGCTGTCTTTACCTATCTTTGGGGGTAAAATGGCAAAACGCATACCCAAAACGGAAGCGCCCGAGCAAATTCGGGTCAAATGCGCCCCGGAAACCCTGGAGCGGTTCTGCGAGGTCTATATCCCGCAGGCGCCCTCCGTCTATACCTACGGGGTGCCCTCCGGGCTGTTCGCTGGCCCTGAAATCCGGCGGGGGAGCGTGGTCTGGGTGCAGTTTGCCACACGCAAGGCGCCATCGCTTGCGGTTGTCGCGAAGGTGCATGCGGAAAGGCCCGCGTTCAACGTGCGGTGCGCCTACCCGCATGCGTCGGGCTACGTTTTTAGCGAACGGTACATGGAATCACTCGAGTGGGTGGCACGTTATTATATATGCACACCGATGAAGGCGCTGGATGTCTTTTGGCCTGCCGATTTCGGGAAGTATCTCGATGCGCTTGCGGCGCGGGAGACGGAACGTTCTGGCGAGAAAGGTGCGGCTGCCCAGATGCCCGCGCGCCCCGACGTGCCTCCGCTTACCGACGAACAGCAGGTGGCGCTCGACTCGCTCGTGGCCGACCTTTCGGGTACGGGCTTCCGGGGCTCGCTCTTGCATGGCGTGACCGGTTCCGGCAAGACGCGCGTGTACCAGGAACTTGCCTACGAGGCGTTGCGCCGTGGCAAGAAGGTCTTGATTCTCGTTCCCGAAATCGGGCTCACCCCGCAGACGGCGGGCCGGTTCGAGGACTTTTTGCAGGTGCCCGTGCACGTGCTGCACTCGGCGCTCTCCGCCCCGAAGCGGCGCGAATCCTTCGTCTCGATTCTGGAAGGGAGCGCGCGCGTTGTTCTTGGGACCCGGAGCGCGATACTTGCACCGTTCGATTTCGATGTCGTGATTCTCGACGAGGAGCACGATTCCTCGTTCAAGCAGCAGGACCCCGCCCCGCGCTACCATACCCGCGAACTCGCGTTCCACCTGGCCTACAAGTACGGGGCGCTCGTGGTACTCGGGAGCGCGACCCCCTGCATCGAGACCTTCCATAACGCAAGTACAGATAAATTAAAATACCTCAAGTTGCAGAAGCGCGCGACGTCGGCGAGCCTGCCCGAGGTGAGCATCGTCGATATGGGGAAGGTCCGCCAGCAGAAGGGAATCCTCATGTCGCCCGATTTGCGCGACGCCCTCGTGAAGTGCGTTGCGGATGGCGACCAGGCGATTGTGCTCATGAACCGTCGCGGGTATTCCAAGGTCCGCATTTGCGGGGAATGCGGCGAGACGCTCTACTGCAAAAACTGCCATGTGCCGCTCGTTTACCACAGGCAGTACAATTCCCTGCTGTGCCACTACTGCGGGCTGCTTTACCCGGTGAACACGCCGTGCCGTGCCTGCGGGGCCGAAACATACGAGTTCGTTGGCGGTGCCATCGAAAAGCTCGAGGAAGAAATCCTGGAGTGGGTGCCGGATGCAAAGATTGTGCGCATGGACCGCGATACCACGCAGAACGTGGGCTCGGTCGAGAAGATTCTGGAATCGTTCCGGAAGGGCGAATACAACATTCTACTCGGCACGCAGATGGTCGCGAAGGGCCACGATTTTCCGGGCGTGAAGTTCGTGGGCGTCGTGGGTGCCGACAGCGGTTTCGGGATGCCCGATTTCCGCAGTACGGAGAGGCTGTTCCAGTTGCTGAGCCAGACGGCGGGGCGTGCGGGCCGTGCCGGGGGTACGGGCCGCGTGCTAATCCAGACGCAGAACCCGAACGAGCCGGTGATGAACTTCGCACTCCACCACGATTTTGCGGGCTTTGCCGAGATGGAAACCCGCGACCGCAAGGACGCCTTTTACCCGCCGTTCTGCAAGATGGTGGAGGTCTCCTTCGGGAGCCGTGACGAGGGCGCCCTGCGCGATGCTGTCGCCCGCGTGGAAGCGCTTTGCCGTGCCGAAAAGAGCCTGATGGTCATGGGCCCGGTGGATGCGTTTATCCCCGTGGTGCAGAACGTTCGCTGGGTAAAACTGTACCTGAAGTCGAACGACCTCTCGGCGGTGCGCCGTATTCTTTCGCCTGTCGTGAACGCGCCGAAACCCGTGTTCCCCGGCGTAGATATCAAGGTGGAAATCGAATAAAGAAAGGGTCCCGGTAAAAACCGGAACCCTGTTTTGAAATTGCGCGCGATGTATTAGCCGCAGTAGAAGTACGTCTTCACGAGCTTCTGCATGGCGGTCTTGGACTTCGTGACCTGGGCGCGGAGCGTCTTGTCCTTGAAGGCCTTGAGCTGGGCCATGATGCCGTCGATCATGGCGGGGCTGAATACGCCGAACTCCTCGTACACCTTCCTCTGCTTGGCAAGGCAGTCGGCAGATGCCCAGCAGCTGTCCGGCAGAGTGTCGAGCTTGCTCAAAAGCTTCGCATTTTCCTTCTTGTGGATGTTCACGTTCACGTAGGTCTGCTCGGCCACCTTCAGGCCGTCCTTGAGGCTAAGCCCGTAGCGGCAGGCGACGCAGAGGCCGGCCATGAGCAGGTACACGTTGGCGGATGCATCCGGGGAGCGCATTTCCACAGTCTGTTTCTGGTGCGTGTCGTAGCTCGTGCCCTTTTCATTCGGGTTCGCGATTTTGCAGAGGTCGGTCTTCGATGCCCAGCCGAGCGGTACGCGCACGAGCACGGAGCGGTTGCGGTCGCCCCAGCACACGTTGGTCGGGGCTTCCTGGTGGGGCACCAGGCGCAGGTAAGATGTCGGGTTCTGGTTGCCGAACGCGGTGATGGACGGGGCGAGCTTCATCATGCCGGCGATGGCGCGGCGGGCGGTTTCGCTGATGACTCCGTTCTTGAGCATCTGGTTGTTGCCGTCCTTCATGATGCGCATGTGGATGTGAAGGCCCGAACCCGCCTTGCCAACGGTAATCTTCGGGGCAAACGTCACGTCGAGGCCGAGCTGTGCGCCGAGGTTACGGATAATCCACTTGGCGATGGTGAGCTGGTTGGCCGCGTCTTCTGCCGGGCAGGGGAGGAACTCGATTTCGTTCTGCTCGTAGAGCTTGCCGTCTTGCGTGAAATTGCCCACTTCGCTGTGGCCGTACTTGATCTGGCCGCCCGCCTGCGCGATGTAGAGCATGCACTGCTGGCGGAACTCGTTGAACTTCGCAAACGGGGCGGATTCGTGGTAGCCCTTCTGGTCCACTGCCGGGAATTCGCCCATGTCGTCGGCAATCACGTAGTATTCCAGTTCGCCCATGGCCTGGAATTCCATGCCGGTCTCCTTCTTGAAGGCTTCGCATGCCTTGTGGAGCGTGTATTCCGGGGAAGATTCCAGCGGCTGTCCGTCCTTGTTGAAGAAGGAGCAGAGCAGGCAGAGGGTCGGGAGTTCCGCAAACGGGTCCATGAATGCGGAGGAGAATTTCGGCACCACGTAGAGGTCGGAAGAAGAGGCCTCGATGTAGCTGAACAGCGAGGAGCCGTCCACGCGTTCGCCGCAGCTGAGGATTTCGTCCAGGTAGTCGGCATCGTTGATTACGAAGTTGAGAGTCTTCAGGCGGCCGTCTCCGCCGGCGTACATGAAGTTCAGGTGGCGGATGCCGTTGTCGAAGATGTACTTCTTGATATCTTCCTTGGTGAATTTGTCGCGGGGTTTCTTGAGGGCCGTGACGAGCGCGTTAGCGGAATAGGAGGTAGATGCCATTTATTTTTCCTTGTTTTTTATTGTTTTTCATTTTTTTTGAAAATATTGCTGTCTACAATCTACCATTTTTCTTACAAAAAAGAAAACACTATACGAAAAAATTTTTCATATAGTGTAAAATTACGTCATTTTGTAATTATTTACGCTAAAACGCCGAAAATGCCTACGAGGGGGAACCCCTCCCTAGTCTTTACTTTCTTTTCTTTTTCTGCTTGGGCGGCGTGTAGTTAGAGCCAATCTGGCCGCCGTTGTTCTGCTTGCGGGCCATGTCGCCCACCTTCTTGAACATTTCCTTCATGTCGTCGTACTGCTTGAGCACGGCGTTCACGCGCGAAATTTCGGTACCCGAGCCCTTCGCGATGCGGTTCTTGCGGCTGCCGTCGAGAATCTGCGGCTTCTTCCTTTCCTTCGGGGTCATGGAGCTGAGGATGGCTTCCACATAAACTAACTGCTTCTCGTCAATCTGGTCGAGCGGTAGTTTGTTCAAACCCGGGATGAGCCCGAGGATATCCTTGATGCGGCCGAGTTTCTTGATGGTGCGGAGCTGGTTCAAGAAATCGTTCAGGTCGAACGTGTTGTTGAGAATCTTCTTCTTGAGGTCCTTCGCATCCTTCTCGTCGATGACCTGCTGCGCCTTTTCCACGAGGCTCACTACGTCGCCCATGCCGAGAATGCGGCTCGCCATGCGGTCGGGGTGGAACAGTTCGATGTCGGGGAGTTTTTCGCCCACGCCGATAAAGCATATGGGCACGCCCGTCATCTTCTTGATGCTGAGGGCCGCACCGCCGCGGGTGTCGCCGTCCATCTTCGAGAGGCACACGCCCGTAAACGAGAGGCGCTGCCAGAAGGTCTCGGCCACGTTCACCGCTTCCTGGCCGATCATCGCGTCGGCCACGAATAGGATTTCGTCGGGGTGGACGGCTTCCTTCGCCTTCTCGAGTTCCTGCATCAGCTCTTCGTCAATCTGCAGGCGGCCTGCGGTATCGTAAATCACGAGGTCGAAGCCGTTGTCCTTTGCGTACTGGTAGCCGTGCTTGATGATTTCCACCGGGTCGCCCTGGCCTTCTTCGTAGACCGGGATGCCGATAGACTTGCCGAGTACCTGCAATTGCTTGATGGCTGCCGGGCGGTACACGTCCGCTGCCACGAGGAGCGGCTTCCTCTTCTTCTTGCTGCGCATCCAGAGGGCGATCTTGCCGGCGAAGGTCGTCTTGCCGGAACCCTGGAGACCCGCCATCATGATGCCGACCGGAGCGGGGCCGGAGAGGTTAATTTCCTTGGTTTCGCCACCCATGACGGCAACGAGCTCGTCGTGGATGATTTTCACAATCTGTTGACCGGGGGTCACGGAGTTGAGCACCTCGCTCCCGAGGGCCTTTTCCTTGACGGCCTTCACGAAGTCGCGGGTCACGTTGAAGTTCACGTCTGCTTCGAGGAAGGCGCGGCGCACTTCGCGCAGCGATTCGGCAACGTTTTCTTCGGTGAGCTTGCCCTGCCCGCGCAGGTTCTTGAGGGTAGATTCTAGAGAGTCGGTCAATTGTGAAAACATAGTAGGCCAAATGTAGCAAAAACGAATTTTCCGTTGGATGGACCGGATGTCCGTGGTGCCTGTTTTTGCCGAAAAATCCCATAAATGTTGCTGTAAGCAATTCGTAATAAGTTATTTTGCGAAAAAACGGGGTTAGTCATTGAAAACAAACTTTATTTGTTATATTTGACGCATCCCCCAAAACCGTTTTTTTATACACCTCAAAAAAACGGAGGGCAGGGCTGCAAGGCCCTGTCTTTTTTTATATTTACGCGCGTTTATGGTCGATGCGATACTGAACAAGTTCTATAGGCCGCCGAAGTTCAAGAAAAACGGTGATGTGAAGGATGTGCTTGTTGTGGCGCTTCCGATGCTCCTGTCGATGTCGTTCGATACCTTCATGACGTTTATCGACAGGTTGTTTCTCTCAAAGCTCGGACCTGCCGAAATGAACGCAGCGCTTGGTGCGGGCGCGGTGCAGCTTGCGCTTACGACCTTTTTTACCGGAGCCATTAGTTACACGACTGCGATGGTGGCGCAACGCCTGGGCGCAAAACGTCAGGGGGACTGTGCGAAGGTCTTTATGCAGGCGCTCTATGTTTCGATAGTCGCGGTGCCGCTTTTGTATTTGACCATCCCCATTGGGCACTGGGTGTTTGGACTCGAACACCTGTCGGCCGACCAGCTGGAATATCAGAAAACTTACTTCAACATCTTGATGTTTGGCGGCGCCATAACGCTTGTGCGAAATGTGGCCCCTTGCTTTTTTAGTGGCATTGGCGAAACCAAGATTGTAATGCAGGCAGCCTTTGTCGGGATGATCGTGAATGTGGCCTGCAATTTTTTGCTGATATTCGGTTGCGGGCCTATTCCGGCACTGGGCGTTGCAGGGGCCGCTTACGGAACGCTGATTGGCAATCTGGTATCGACTGTTATTTTGTTTGCAAAATTCTGGGGCAGGTCGTGCAATGCCCGCTTTAGCACGCGCCGCTCGTTTGCGTTTAGCGGGGCGCTTACCCGCGAACTTCTGCAGAAGGGGATTCCCTCGGGTGTCGAGATGTTCCTGAACATGTCGGCGTTCCAGATGCTTATTCTCATGTTCCATGCTCTCGGATCGGAATCGGCGACGGCATCCTCGGTCATGTTCAACTGGGACATGGTGGCTTACGTTCCGCTGATGGGGCTCGAAGTCGCATCGACAAGCCTTGTGGGGCGCTACGTGGGAGCGAGGGACGGCGCCGCAGCATCGCGTTCAACTTATTCCGGGTTGAAACTCGGCTGGGGGTATTCCCTCGTCATGGGAATTTTCTTCGTATTCTTGCCGGGAGTGCTGACCGATATATTCAGGCCCGACATGGCGGAGGCATCGTCCGGGGCGATTGCGATTTTCGATGCCGCTCGCCCCATGAGCATCTTCATGCTGCGCATAGCGACCTTCTATATCTTCGTGGAGGTGCTGCTTGTTATCTATGCGGGAGCGCTTCGCGGTGCAGGCGATACGCTGTGGGTGATGTTTGCTAGCGCCATCATGAACTGGTGCGTGGCGGGGGCGCTGTATGTTGCCGCCTACGTCTATCACCTGCCGGCCCATTACGCCTGGATTGCTGTTGTTGCAGTCTACAGTACGGCGCCGATTATTTTCTGGCGTCGTTGGAAGAGCGGCAAGTGGCGCAAGTGCGTGATGGAAAAAGACCGCCCTGCTTCTTAATCCTTTATCCGTCAAGCGAAATCTCGACGATCTCCATGATTTCTTCGGCGTATTCCAGCTGCTTGGAAAGAATCTTGATTGCGCCAATCTTGATGGACTGCGCGTCGGCTGCCGCATTGCCCGCGAGTTCGCGCGTAAAGAACCGTGCTAGGTTCCAGAAGAATAGGGCGAACATGAGCTTGCCCTGCTCGCGTCCTTCGAAGAGACACTTGGAGTAATGGCGGTAGACGAGGTAGGCGAGTAGTCTCGCGCTTTCTGTTTCCGAGAAGAATCCCTGGTCTTCGAGAATCGTGGAATCCTTATCCAGGCGTCCTGCTTCTTGTGCGGCGTAGACCTTCGCCTTGATGCGTGCAAGAGCCGCGTCCCAGTCGGCGCCGTAGCTTTCCAGTTGCGCTAGGAATTCTACCATGGCGCTTGCGCTTTCGAAAGGTGCGAGCGGTTTGTCGCCTGTGTAGCCGAATGCTTGGTGGAGCCTTTCCTTGAAAGGGATGGATGTGTCGGCGAGCGCCTTGAAAATCTGTTCGCGGGCGAACATCACCTCGTCGCGGACTTCTCTGTCATCTTCGTCCATCTCGTCTTCGGGTTCATCGCATTCCTCGCTTGTGAAGGCGAGCGGGCCTTTGCCTTCGAGCAACAGCCGTGACGCTTCTTCGCAGCATAAACCCAGTCCACGCTCCATGATGTCGCCGTAGACTTCCACGAACCTCGGATGCTCGCGGCAGATTTCGCAGAGGGCGCCTGCGCCCAGGTGCGTGTAGATCTCGCAGAGGTTTTGCTTGTCCAAGAACGGGCAGCGGTCGTGGGGTAAAAGCTTGAAATGCCCGTCTTCGATGTTTTGGCGCAGCTTGTCGCCAAAAGCCCCTGCCACCTTGCGGTATGCCTTCTGCGATGCATCGTCGATGTCGATTTCCCAGCCCACGCAACATGTGTCGGTGCACCGCGAGGCGATGCACCTGAAGCTGTCGTAAAAGTCGGGCTTTCTTAAAATCAGCGACAAATCCCTGCGTCCAGAGTGCGCCAGATGCTTGTCTCGTTAGGCGTTCTTCACGCAGCGTACGGAAAGGGCGTCGGATCTGTAAACCCCTTCGATGTCGATGGAGTTTTCGGTGATGCTCATGCGGTAGGCGTTGGCCGTGCCGTATTCGTCCTTGCTCCAGAAGCGGGCGCGCCTGCCGAAATGGCGGAAGCTTCCGTCGTTGAAACGGTAACCGGCGGGCAGCGCGAAGAACCCGAAAGAATCCTTGCCGGGTTTCTGCCATACGCATGCGCTGCGGAGCTCGGAGCCGGTCGACTTGGGGTCTATATTGGCCATGAGCTCTTCCCATTCCTTGTTGCTCGGAATGTGCCAGCCTTCTGGGGCGATGCCCTGGAAGTTCGCGTCTTTCATCTTCTCGTACATGGCTAGGTCCTTTGCGGGAGACTGGTCTGCAAATTCCGCCGGGATGTCCAGGGCGGATGTCCAGGTGTAGAGCCTTCCGAATTTTTTGATGTTGGATTCCTCGTTGCCGGGAGCGAAGCTTGCGTTCGTCTTGAAACGCAGGTTCTCGGCCATCCAGACCTGGTTGCCGATTTTCACGGTGCGGTAGGTCTCGCCGTCGCGGGCGTCGGTAAAGGAGCCGTACTTGAATGCCTTGGCGTTCTTGGCCAGGCAGTCTTCGAAGGAAATCTTGTTTTTCGCTTCGGGGGATTCTTGTTTGGCCGCCTTGGATACGTGGACGCCGATACGGTATGCGGCGATTGCCACGATGATGATGCCGAGGACGACGAATGCGATGAAAGATGCGTGCATATGGAATCCTTTGTTTGGATGTTTTTTTTAATATAACATATTTTTTACTGCATATTAATCATCGGAATGACTTTATCGTTCCCATTTACCTGCGGAAGCTTGCCATCCCACTTCTCGATCCACTTGAGCATCAGGTATTCCTTGCCATTTTGCTTCTTGAGGGCTTCCATCTGGAGCGCGATGACCGCTGAATCTGCTTTTGCTTTCGCGACGCGCTGCTCGTTCTGGTAGTCCATCTTGATCTTGATGTTCTTTTCCTTGAGCGCTTCCTGCTCCTGCACCTGCTTGGCCTCGATGGCCTCGTTGAAGGCGCGGCTGAACTGGAATTCAGTGATGGTGAAGCCGTCGATAACGATATGTGCGCCCGCGGAATCGAGCTTGGCCTTGAGTGCCGATTCCATGCGGCTGCGAATTTCTTCGCGCTTCTGGAGCATCTCTTCGGGAACGTACTGCGGGGTGATGCCCGTGATGGTTTCCTTGATCTTGGGCTGTAGAACCGTGGAAACGTAGCGGGTGCCGTACTTGGAGTAAATCTTGTCGACGTTCAGCGGGTCAACGTGGTAGTTTACGTTCGTGCCCACGTAGACGGTCTGCAGGTCCTTCGAACCGGATTCAATCTTGACGGCTTCGAGTTGCGTGCTGACGGGGATGCGGACAATTTCTTTGGTGAGAATGTTGTAGAAGTTGAGGCCGGGTTCGAACGTCTCGCTGTACTTGCCGAACTGGAGAACAACGCCGCGTTCCGTTTCGTCAATCTGTGCACAGCCGAGAAGCGCGAGGGTGGCGGCCATGGTGAGTATGAGTTTTTTCATGTCAGAATCCTTTGCTGTAATCCTGACAGAAATATAATTTATTTCACATCGATTTTCTGAATTTGCATGCCGCCTGCGCTCTTGACACGCACGACGAAAACGCCCTTGCCGAGAGTTTCGCCGGCGAGTCGTATGCTGCCGCGGGCGGGGTGCTCCACTTGCAATACGTTTTGGCCGCGGCTGTTGAATACGCTTATGCTGTGCACGTGGTCTGCGCCGTTGTCGATGAACCAGCTCCCGTTTCTGCGGTGCAGCAGGTTGCCGGTGGACCTCTTGTCCACAGAAACCACGCCCTGCTTCGGATTTGCTGTAGTGAGTAGAACCGCGGAGATGGACTTTGCCGGGAGCTTGAGCGAAACCTTGTTGCCAGTTGCGCTGGCGGTTCCTGCCTGTAGCGCATTTTCTGTATGAGAAACGAATGTTTCGCCCTTGAGATTCTGCAAAGTGAGTGTCTTGACCGCCCCATCGGTGGCGGCGAAGTTCGCTAAATTGAGATTCACGTCTTGGGCGTCCTTTTCGGCGCGGTTCACGAAGATGACCGTGAGCGAATCGCCCATGTTACTGATGGAACTGTAGGCGGATACCAGCGAGTCGTTGCTGGAGGTGGACTGTACGCGATTCGGGTGGCCGTAGCGACTGAACAAGTGCACCGTTTCGTACATGCCGTCGCCCCATGTCCACGGGGTGAAAATTTCGACGCCGTTATCCTGCATGGTTCCGAGGAACGACGCGTAAGTGAGGGCCGTTACCATGGGGTCGTTGTCAATGATGCTTGTTTCGGTAATGCCGAGCGTAATGCCGTGATCCTTGCCGAAGTACTTTTCGAGCCAATTGTTGATGCGCACGAAGATGTAGGACCTGTAGCCCTTCTCCTTGTCGCTCCAGTCGCATTTGCCAGTAGCGCAACGCACCCCGTTGCCGCCCTTGTAGTAGTAGGTGGTATCGAACAGAACGCGATGCCAGTTGACGCGGCTTTCGTAGTCCTTTTCGGTGGGGTACCAGTGAATGTCAAACACGTCGAGAAGTCGTGTGCCGCTCGCTTTTTGCGCTTCGGCGATTTTCTTGGTGAAAAATTCGAGCCAACAGTATTCCTGGCCGTCGATCTTGGGCCTGCTTTCGTCGTTGTAGGCATTGATGTGACACCATTGCCATTCGTTGGCGACTACGGGGCCGGTGAGCTTGATATCGCCCCAGGCGGCGCGCGCCTTCTTGGCCACGTCGATATAGCGTTCAACGAGGAAATCTCCGGTTACGGGCAAGTCCAAATCGTTGTGGGTTCCGCGCCAGATTTCTATTTCGTTGTCCATGCTCCAGTATTTAAAACGGCTCATGTCGTACTTGAGTTCATCCTTCCAGTGCGGGATGATTCCCACGGTGGAATCGGCGGGCCATTCCATGTTGTAGAGCGAGGCGTCGCCCGCCTTGATGAGCGTCTGGCCGTCTTCCGATACTTCGCCGCCACCCGCAAGGTCGAATGTCTGTGACGGATACGAGCCGTGTTCTTGTTTCCAGTTCCAGTCGGGGAAATTGTATTCGGTGCTGCTTGCCGCGTAGCCCGTGAGCTGGAAGCCGTACATTGCGTCGACTCCCGGCATCTTATCGAGCACCTTTTTCGCGGTGATATCCCAGTCGTGCGCATAAACGTTGTTGAACCAGTCCGGATGAACCGTCATTTTGTGGCTCCAGTTGTAGCGCGTGGAGTTGTTGCCGTTGTTCGCGCGCATCATGTGGATGCCCGCGTCGAGCATCTGGGCGATAAACGCTTCTTCGTCCGCGTCGCTTGCGGCGTCCGTATCGCTGATTTTGTCTATGTTTCGCCCGTAAATGTATGGCGAAATTTTCTTGATGCCCGCATCTGCATCGACGGTTACATCGATGGCGAGTGCGGGAGAGACTGCGAGTAACGAACCGAGTACCGCACCCGCGAAAAACCTTGAATTACCCATATACAACACCTCTAGCCGCGTTTTGACCGCGGCTTTTGATAAATATATACTCAAAAAACGGGAAAGTTCAAGAAAAATACTCGTTTGTGGACAAACATGACAACAGTCACTACATTTGTCGATTGAAGACCAAATTTGATTTAGTCTATAACCAGCGACTTGTCGTAAATAAAGTCGACTTCTTCGGGCGTGATTCCGCCGGGAACGAGGTCCAGCTTGGAACGGTTTACCTTCATGGCGGCGGTGAACTGGTCGCGCATTTCGCAGGAAACCTTGCATTTGCCGATGAGCTTGCTGAGCATTTCGGAGAAATCGGCGGTGCTTTTGAGGCCCAAAAGTTCCAGAATGCGCTTGACATCTTCGGGGACCTTCTTTTGCGAAACTTCTACGTAGGCTGCGAGGAAGTAACCGACGGCTGGGCCGTGGGGCACGCCCTGATGCAGCGTGAGGTCGTAGCTCATGCCGTGCGGTACAGCGGTGCTCGTGTGCGCGATGGACATGCCCGCGATAGTCGAGGTGAGCATGAGTTTTTCGTAAAGGCTTTCGTCAACGGGGGCGTCAGAAAGGAGCGCGTCCTTGAATTCGCCCCAGAGCTTGAGGCCGTATTCTGGGCACATGCGGTTGAACGCGTTGGAATAGACGTTCAGGATGCTTTCGACCATGTGGGCGAGCGCGTCGACCGCGGTGTTCACGATTAGCGTCTTCTTGGCCGAGGCGAGGTACTTCCCGTCGACAAGCGCGAGCGCCGGGAAAATCTTGTGCGGGATGCTCTTTTTCAGGTGAATCTTGTGGTTCGTGATGATGGCGACCGGTGTTGCTTCGGAACCTGTTCCGCAGGTAGTCGGTACAGCAACGACAGGTACGTGGCCGAGCGGCTTTTCAGGAGCCTTGTGCAAGTTGTCCGCGTCGACGTTCGGGTTTGCAAGGAGCAATGCAACTGCTTTTGCCGCGTCGATGGCGGAACCACCCCCGATGCCGATGATGTAATCGGCCCCGAATTCGCGTGCCTGCTGTGCTGCGTTCCCGACGGTATCGGTTGACGGATTTTCTTCGACCTGGTCAAAAACTTGGTACGGCACGTGCCCTGCGTCCAGAACGGCAATGACATCGTTCAACGAACCGTTCTTCTTGGCAGACGTTTTGCCCGTCATAATGAACGCACGCTTTCCAATCGCAAGCAGATTTTGCGCGTGGTTCTTCACGCAGTCCTTTTCAACATAGATATCCGTAGGTACGTAGAAACGCATATAAAATTCCTTTCCTGGTTATTATAAACCGAGTCCTTCGATTATTGAGCGAACAGACGACTCGTCCGTGATTTCCACTTTGGCAAGAATGTTTTTTATTCCATCAATGTTTTTTGTTCGGACGAACCCATCAAATTGATCCATAAAACCGCCGAGATACAGCCGTTCGTTTACCGTCATGCCTTTGTATTTTTCAGTCATGCAATCATCCGCTTTAAAACTATAAGTCTTGTCTTGAATATACATTATTTCGCGGAGCGTATGCATTTTTATGAATAAAATGTAAAAGCGTTTGTTGTGCTTTTCACCCCGTGTAAAGCGTTTTGTAATAAATTTTTTGAAGACGTTTTATCCGCTGTGACGGGTGAAAAACGTTTTTATATTTCGCCTTGTGAACCCCGATACGGAGGCTTAAGATGATTTGTTTGAACGACTACTTGTTCTCTGGAAACACGGTGCTGAAGATTTTGCACCAGTATTCGAACGACCTCAGGAACAGCGCGAAAGAAACGCGCAATAACATCGACCTTGCTCACTCGAACTTTTTGATACAGATTATCGAATTGCTCGAACACAATGACTTCTTGACCTCGCAGTCTCAAAGGATTAAAGAGTTCTACAAGTTCATGACAAGGGAGTATCCCTTCCTTGCGTTCACGTTCAAGGGCCGCATCAAGTCGTTAATCCGTGCCGAAGAAAAGTTCAACGGCTATATCCTTGAATTTATCTACAACTATTACAAGAAGAATGGCGCGTTCCCGTCCGAAGCCGAAATCAAGAGCAAGTTGAACTTTCGCGACCTGATTGCCTACCGCATCGTCATCTCGATGCCGGTTTGCCATATCAAGAAGGGTGATGACCGGAGCGAGGTGGAAAAGAAATACCTGTACGAAATTGCGAATGCGTTGCCCGAGTTCCTCGAGGAGCGTGGCTTTTCTGCAGAGATTTTCAAGCACCTGGATGACAGCGGACATTCCGACTTGCTAAAGGATTTCGTGAGGCCGTATTACCATGATTCGGTGGCGACTCCCAGGAGTTCTGGCTATCAGTCGTTGCATATCACGTTCTACGACAACCTTGCGCGCTGCTATACGGAAGTGCAATTGCGAACGAAGGATATGGACGACTATGCCGAGATAGGCGAGGCGAACCACTTTGGCTACGAAAAGTCGCAAGAGGAACGGCGCTCCAAACACGACCAGATTCCGAGCGGCGAGTGCGTCTACTTTGACGAGGCGTATGAACGCTTGGTGAAATTGCAGGGGATTGACCTTGCGAAGATTGACGTGAACATGTTCAAGGCCATCAACAATCAGCTGATCAACGATGGCTGCGGGCTGTTCAGAGGCCGGCAAATCTTACCGTTCGAACACCTGTCACGATTCCAGAACGACTTGATTGATTAGTGTTTAATTATTTCTTGCTGTAGCTGGTAGAGCATATTCCCCTGCTCCACGCAGGGGCGTAATACGCGCAACCAGGTTACCATGATCCCGATAATCGAGGCACATGCTGCAAAACAGCCGGGCCTGGTGGCTACAATCCCTTCATACGCCACAATGTTGGCGAGGAGAAGGAAGATGACGAAAAGAACCAAGTCGCGCCTGGCCACGGGAGTGTATTGAATGCCGAGCACGTCTAGCAGCTTCTGCTGCCGCCGCGCGATATCCCACAAAATAAAGATGCCAATAAGATACCCGATATCAGGTATAGCCGCGCATACGGTTGCAACGCCCGGGGAAAAAGTTGTCTTGGTGAGGCAACGCAGGTTCGTCAAGGCATGGTCGAGCCACGATGGCCAGTAAATGGAAAACAGCACCCCCATAAGTGCGCTTACGACCAAAGAAGCGATTGTTAGAACAATATTCGCTATTAACAAATAGTAGAGATAGTAGAGAAGCCGAGCGGTATCCGCATCATTCCCGTCTGCGTTCGCCATATAGCCAGCAATCTCCATGGCGATAATGCATAGCACCATGCATACAACAATAAGGATAAGCCAAAGTTTCAAGAAGAACATGGTGCGGGCGCCTCGCCGGGAATTGTCTTCCAGGCGCCTGCTATCTGAACTTTTATGTTTTGGTTGCAATAACGGCATTGAAAATAATATAATTACGGGTACTTCGCTCCGGGAATATCCTTCAGGATTTCTTTCCAGAAATCGCGGAATTCCTTTTCGGTGACGGTACCGCCTGCGCTGAGTAGGCGGTAGTGTTCGCCTTGCCAGACGTAATCGACGGGGGAGGCGTCAAAGCCGTTGCGCTGGTAAAATTCGCGGCGGCGGTTCCTGCGTTCGAGTTCTTCGGCGTCCTTGGAATCTTCTTCGACTTCAATATCGACGACGATGCGCGTGTCGGGGTGTTGCTTGCGGATGGCCTGCAAAATTTGCGAGCCGTACCCGCGGCTGCGCAGTTCTGGAACGACCGCGAAATAGACGATGTTCGTGATGCTCCCGTGCGTGATGGAGTTCGAGAACCCGCAGAAAGTATCTCCATCAAAAAACGCCCAAAATTCGCGCTTGATTTTGTCGTCGAGCAAATGCTTTATGGGGATCCGCTCGTTCGCCGGGAACGCCGATTCGTACAGCGCCTTGACCTGCGGAAACCAGGGGGCATTTCTTGTGACATCGAAATACTGGAGCATTTGCGGAAAGAATAGGATAATGTAGTTCGCTCGTCAAGTAGGGGAGTGCGCTTCGGAGCGTTTTAGTGTATATTTATCTACATGAAGTCATTTGAAAACAAAGTGGTTGTAGTAACGGGCGGGGCGCATGGGATTGGTGCAACTGTCGTGAGTGAATTCGAGAAAGAGGGGGCGAAGGTCGCGTCCATCGACATCCGCGAGAATACCTGTTTTGTTGGGGACCTTTCGAAGAAGGATGTCCTTGAAAAATTTGCGCAGTTCGTGATTGAAAAATATGGCCATGTGGATGTGCTGGTGAACAATGCGCTCCCGCTGATGAAGGGCATAGACGAGTGCAGCTACGAGGAATTCAGCTACGCGCTGGCCGTGGGCGTGACTGCCCCGTTTTACCTCGCGAAACTTTTCGCGCCGCATTTTGGGTCGGGTGCAAGTATTATAAACATTTCCTCGAGTCGCGACCGCATGAGCCAACCGCAAACAGAAAGCTATACGGCAGCGAAGGGCGGGATTGCAGCCCTCACCCATGCGCTTGCCGTAAGTTTTGCGGGCCGCATTCGCGTGAATTCCATTTCGCCGGGCTGGATCGATACGGATTTCAAGGTCTACGAAGGCCCTGATGCCACCCAGCAGCCTGCGGGCCGCGTCGGCAACCCGCTCGACATCGCGAACATGGTACTTTACCTCGCTAGTGACAAGGCCGGCTTCATCACCGGCGAAAACATTTGCATCGATGGCGGCATGACCCGCCAGATGATTTACCACAACGACTGCGGCTGGAAATTCGAAGGGTAAAACCGCACTTTCTGGACAAGTGGGGTAGGAAAGGTTATATTTCAGTTGAATAACAGGCCGTTGAGGCGAAGGAGTTCTTATGCGAAACGTCATTGCGAGCACAAGGTGCGTGGCAATCTCTTTAATGTTGGGTGCGTTCTTGGCGGCGTGTGGCGACGACGATAGCTCGTCTGCATCGGCAGGGCCGAATGATGATCCGGGAGTTGAATCGTCTTCTTCTGAGGCGGTCTTTTCAAGTTCTTCTTCGGAACAATTCTTTGTTCCAAGTGAATATCGTACTTGTGATAAAAAGTACGAGGGCAAATTTTTATTGTATCAGTACCGAGAAACGTTAGATGCTTTGTATGGAACGTATAGAGTCAATACCGTTTTTTACAAATGTAAAAATGGTAAGTGGTCTGGACCTTCTGCAACTTCTCCGGAAAATCTAACGGAAGGTGATGTGATTCGTGCTGCTCCTGACGGTTGGGAAGGTGATGAGTTTCATGTTGCTCCTGACGATTGGGAATGCGATGCGGAAAACGAAGGTCAGGTGCAATCGTGGAGGTTTATGGTGTTTTCGGTTCCCCATTCGCCGATGGGTTACACGCCTACTTATTATGCACGGTGTGAGCAAGGTGACTGGGTTTTATGCGAACCGGAAAGTTCGTCAAGCAGCAGTATGGACAATGCTTCGTCGAGTTCGGTGAAGTCGAGTAGCTCATCATCCGTCATTCTGAGCGCAAGCGAAGAATCCAGTAGTAGCTTGGCAGAGTCCTCGTCTAGCGTCGCGGAGTCGTCTTCTTCAGTCGTCACACCGCAGTCGAGCTCCAGCTCGACAAGCGTGTCCAGCAGTTCTGCTGATGTGCAGTCTAGCTCTAGCGAAGCGGAGTCAAGTTCCAGTAGTAGCGTGGACAAGGTAAATTGTTCGGCGCTTCTGGAAGGCGAAACGGGCTGGAGCTGGGATGTGCCGAAGGAATGCCGCTTTAACCCTGATATTGACTATGGCACCATGACCGATAGCCGTGATGGCAAGGTTTACAGGACGGTGAAGATTGGCGACCAAGTGTGGATGGCCGAAAACTTGAACTTTGACGTTGGTCAAGGAGGTTCGGGCGAGAACGTCTATGAATGGTCCTGGTGCTACAATAATGAACCTAAAAACTGCGAAGTGGCAGGCAGGATATACACATGGGCGGCGGCAATAGATTCTGTAAAACTTGCAACAGATGCGGATGATCCGCAGGAATGTGGTTTCGGCAAGATTTGTGGTCTCGCTTCGGCAAGCTCAGCGACCTTGGTTCAAGGCGTTTGTCCCACGGGATGGCACCTGCCGTCTAACACCGAATGGAACATCCTGTTCACGAAGGTGGGCGGTAAAAGCAATGCGGGTAAGGTTCTCAAGGCCCAGACTGGCTGGATAGCCTATAGCGGCGTCATCAACGAGGATGCGGTTGGGTTCACTGCGCTCCCAGCCGTTAATGGGGGGTACCGTCAAACGGGCATCAGCGCGGTCTTCTGGAGTTCTACTGAGAACAATAGCGACCGTGCGTACTACATCTCCTTGTATTGTGGTGACGACGAGGTGATCCTGACCCACAACCCCAAGAATAAAGACTACTCCGTTCGTTGCGTAAAGAACAATTAGCGAATGAAACCCCTTGTCATTTACGTGCACGGGAAGGGCGGGAACGCTGACTACGTGCGTGAAAATCCGATCAAGTGGATGCTAAATTGCTAAAAAAAACACGATTTTTGCCTTATTGGTGCAAAAATTGTGAGTTTTGTCGCGTTATTCGTATGAAAAATGCAGAAGCTGTTGCAAAATTGATATGAATAATGTAGATTTTGGAGCATGGAACGCGAAATACTGAAAAATTTCATAGAATGGATGTCTGAGCCTGGGCGTAAGCCGCTGGTGGTGACCGGGGTGCGTCAGTGCGGAAAAACCTACGCAATCAAGGATTTTGGGAACCGTTTTTTTGAAAACCTGGCGTATTTCAATTTCGAGGGAAATACTGCCCTGCAGTCCATCTTCGAGTACGATTTCGATGTCACTCGCATTGTGATGGAACTGGAGCGCTATTCTAAGCAGAAAATTACGGATGGGAAGACGCTTGTCTTTTTCGACGAAATCCAGGCGTGCCCCAAGGCCATAACGAGCCTGAAGTATTTCTGCGAAGACAGGTCCGGGCTTCATGTGATTGCTGCAGGATCTCTCCTGGGAGTGGTTATCCGCAAGTCGGAAATTTCTTTCCCCGTGGGGAAGGTGGAACGCCTGCAGATGTTTCCCATGAGTTTTGAGGAATTCTTGATGGCGATTGATGACGGCCGGTCCCTGCTCGAAGGTCTTTCGAACTATGACCTGCGACATGCGCTGCCGGAAATGTACACGATTCCGCTACAGAATTATCTGAAACTTTATTATGTTGTCGGCGGTATGCCCGCTGCGGTAGCGTCGTTTGTACAGGAAAATGATTTTGAAAAAGTGGACCGAATCCTGAAAAATATTCTCTTGGATTATGGGGACGATTTTTCAAAGCATGCTCCTCCATCGGATATTCCGAAACTAGGGCTTATCTGGGATTCCGTTCCCAAGCAACTGGCAAAGGACAACAACAAGTTCATGTTCTCGCATGTGAAGGCGGGCAAGCGTGCTGCTGATTTGGAAGATGCGCTGCAATGGCTCTTTAATGCGGGACTTTTGCACAAGCTGGAATGTGTGACGAATGCGGAACTGCCGCTATCGAACAATGCTAACGGCACGGTTTTCAAGGTCTATATGAGCGATGTCGGGTTGTTGCGTGTGAAGTCTGGAATTGACGCCAGCACGATTCTTGAAGAAACACCGCTGTACGCAACGTTCAAGGGTGCGTTTACGGAAAACTATGTAATGAATGAACTTGTGAAGCTGGGGCTGCACCCGTATTTCTGGCGGTCAGAGAACAGGGCTGAACTCGATTTTCTGATTGAGATAAAAAACGAGTTGATGCCGATCGAAGTCAAGGCGGAAGAACGCACGAAAGCGAAAAGCTATGGCGTCTTTTGCAAGAGATTTTCGCCTAAGAAAGGATTCGTACTTTCGCAAAAGAATATCGCTGTGACGAATGACGGACAAACGGAAACATTGCATTTACCGCTTTACCTGTGCGGAAAGATGTTCCGTTGACTGTGATGTGCGGGCGGCGAACGCTGGTTTCACACCGCCGAGCAGATGGCATTTTTGGATAGGTGGATTAGGGAATAATCATTTTTTCATAAAATAGGGCAGCCTAGATTTATAAATTATACTATTTGGTATTATACCAAATGGTATAATTTTTTTGGTGAGGGGGGGGAGAACGAAAAATAGTGATTCTATGCAGAAGTATTGCTTTTTGCAGTTATTTTGACTATATTTTGATATAATAATGCAGGAGGTCTGTATGCCGATGTCGGTTTTGCAAATAAGGATTGAAGAAGATTTGAAAAAGCAGGTTTCCGACCTGTTTGAAAGCCTTGGGATGGATATACCCACGGCTGTGCGCATCTTTTTCAAACGTGCTCTTGTCGAAAATGGAATTCCGTTTGAGGTGAAGGGAACACCTCCGACGTATAAGGGGCATGATTTGCTTTACTACCTCAATGAGGCACAGCGCCAGGCCCATGAACATGGCGTTGACAACTTGAGCGAAGAAGAAATCGAGGCCGAAATCAAGGCTGCCCGTGCGGAGAGAAAGAAACGGCTTGGAACGAACGGATGAACGAAAATACGGAAAAAGATGTAAAAAGGCTTTGGGTCGAAAAAGACGCTGTTTGTGTCGAACTGAAAGACGGACGAATCGGGCGGGAACTTATCCGCGATTACGAACCGCTGAGGAAGGCTACGCGAAAGCAGTTGGAGAATTGCCGCGTTGATTGCGATGGCGTGTGGTTTGATGATCTGGATGAGGGTCTCTAACTTTCGGGATTCTTTTCGGGTGAAAAATTTAGTCGTCCGTGATGTGCGGGCGGCTATTGTGTTGAAGCTTTGGCCTTGTTTCGCTTTTTGAGGGTGAAAATAAATTACATTTTCTTTAGATAAATATTGTTTGGAGGCGTTTATGAAGAGGTTTCTTGATCTGTCATCCTGGCGGACAGCACTAGGCAACTTGTTGCCTAGTGCGCATGGCCACCAAGGTGGGAGCCGCAAGGCGGCGATAGGATTTATGCTTATTATGGCGATGTTGTTTGCCGCCTGCGGGGATGACGACAGCAGTTTTGCCCCACGCGACAATACGGTGTCCGATTCCGACATCGTTGCGGAATCTTTTGACGATTTGCCGGTTTGCAGCAGCAAGCGCGAGGGTGCGACAGCCTACATAAAGGACGAAAAGAACGCCTACATGTGCGTAGACGGCGACTGGACCTTGAATGACGATGCTACATCTTCATCCAGCGTCACAGCGGACGAAACGAAGCAATCCTCTTCAAGCGAAGCCCTGCAATCTAGTAGTAGTGAAGTCAGAGCAATAAGCAGTTCTTCTGAAAACATAAGCGCAGGTAGCATTTACGATGCAACCGCAAAAACGCTGAAAGATTTGCGCGACGACAAAACCTACAAGACTGTGACCATTGGCACCCAGACCTGGATGGCGGAGAACCTGAACTATGCCTACACCGGCGTCCCCTATAACTATAACGGTCACACCTCCGATTCCACTAGCTGGTGCTATAACAACGATCCCGACAACTGCGCCAAGTACGGTCGCCTGTACACCTGGGCGGCAGCCATGGACAGCGTCGGCACATGGACCACAAATGGCAAGGGTTGCGGCCATGATTCGACATGCTCACCAACCGGTACTATACGCGGCATTTGCCCCGAGGGCTGGCACCTGCCGGACACCACGGAATGGAACACGCTGTTCACGTCGGTGGGCGGCAAATCTACAGCGGGTACAAAGCTGAAATCCACCGGCGGCTGGTTTAATGACGGCAACGGCACGGACGCTTTCGGGTTCTCGGCGTTGCCTGCCGGCAACAGGTACGACAGTGGGGGTTACAACTACGAGGGCAGCAACGCGTACTTCTGGAGTTCTACGGAGGACAATAGCGACTACGCGTACCGCATGTACTTGTACTACAACTACGACTACGCGCTCCTGTACGACTACAATAAGATCAACGGGCATTCTGTTCGTTGTCTCAAGGACTAGCAGTGAGGCGAATCCTGCACGGAAATGCTGGCATTTCCGTATAGGTGAGCCGAGCAGCGAGGGACTCCGTAGGAGTCCCCTAGGTTGCCAACCGTCACACACCCGCTGTCACCCTGGAGCCGAAGGCGATAGGGTCCATGGCAATTCACCCGCATGGCGACTTCCCGCAGTCGAGAACCCTCGTCACACCGCAGCCACGTAGTGGCAAGTGTGTCCACTGGCATGACGATGCGGGATAAACTAGTGCGTCCCGTGCCGAGAAATGTCAACTTAATTGCTATTTTGTAAAAAAAACAGGAGGAAACCTGTATGCGAAACAGATTGTCCTTGGCGTTCCTTTTTTCCGGGGCCCTGCTCGTGGCCTGCAGCGACGACGACTCTTTTATCCAGCGCCCGTCCGGTGGCTTGCCTGCCGAGGTGGCCGACAAGGCAGAGCTGGAAACCTACGAGTGCAGCATGGACGTCATCGGCGAGAAGGTCTATGTGGTCGACCTCGGGGAGAACTATGAATGTGACGGAGATGAGTGGTTCCGGTCCTACGACCAGCCGAAGTCGAGCAGTTCAGCGA